>JBGSTR010000012.1:0-1566 GCA_041736365.1 Chromatiaceae bacterium
CGCCGGCCCCCGGCACCATCCCGGCGGCACACCTGAACACGGATGCGGTCTGCGCCGAGTGCCACGGGGACATCGCCGATCGACACGCGCGCAGCGTCCACCGCCTGAGCTCGTTCAACAACCCCGCCTATCGTTTCAGTATCGAGGACACGCGCAAGGTGCTTGCGGCGCGCGACGGCAACCCGTATGCCGCGCGTCTCTGCGCCGGGTGCCACGACCCGGTGCCCTTGTTTTCCGGCCGCTTCGACGACCCGGACTACGATGCAGACGGCGACCCGGGATCTCGGGCCGGCATCACCTGCATGACCTGTCACGCAATCGCCGAAATCGGGGTGCGCGGCAATGCCGACTACCGGCTCGCCGATCCGCCCCGCTATCCGTTTGACTCCAGCGAGAATGCCTTGTTGCGGGCGGTAAACCGCCAGTTGATCAAGGCCAAGCCCGAGCTGCACCGGACCAGCCTGCTCAAACCGCTGCATCACAGCGCCGAATTCTGCTCGACCTGTCACAAGGTCCATCTCCCCGAGGCGCTCAATCACTACCGCTGGCTGCGCGGCCAGAACCATTACGACAGCTTCCTGCTGAGCGGCGTCTCGGGTCACCGCGTGGACAGCTTCTACTACCCGCCGCGGGCGAAGCAGAGCTGCGCCGAATGCCACATGCCCGTGCGCACTTCGGACGACCCGGCGGCGCGCGTAGTGGCCGGGAATGCGGGGCACGTGGTCCACGACCATATGTTCGCCGCCGCGAACACGGCCGTACCGGCGATGCTGAAGCGGGGCGACGAAAACCAAGAGCGCGTCGATTTTCTCGCGCGCGCCGCTCGCGTCGATCTGTTTGGCGTAAAGGAGCAAGGCACGATCGACGGCGAGCTTCACGCACCGCTGCGTCCCGATGTGCCGGCGCTGCAACCGGGCAGGCGGTATCTGCTCGAGGCCGTGGTGCGCACCACCGGCGTCGGTCATGCCCTGACCCAGGGCACGGCGGACTCCAACGAGCTGTGGCTCGACTTGACGGTACGAGACGGCGAACGCGTCGTCGGCCGCTCCGGCGGGATTGGCGACGACGGCGACGTGGATCCCTGGAGCTACTTTCTCAACGCCTATCTGCTGGACCGCGAAGGCAACCGGATCGATCACCGCAACGTCCAGGATGTCGCGGTTGCGCTCTACGACCATCAGATCCCGCCGGGCGCCGCGACGGTCGTCCACTACGCTTTCGAGGTCCCCGAAAACGCCCGCGGGCCGCTGACCATCGAGGCCGCGCTGCGCTACCGCAAATTCGACACCCGCTTCCTGCGTCACGTCGAAGGCGAGGGCTTTGCACACAACGATCTCCCGGTGACCACCCTGGCCAGCGACCGGATCGAGCTGCCGATCGGCGACGCCGTGGACGCCGCGCCGGGGACGGTTGCGATCGCCGATTGGGAGCGCTGGAACGACTATGGCATCGGCCTACTGCGCGAGGCCGGGGACAGCGGGAAACAGGGCGAGCTGAGACAGGCCGCCGTAGCGTTCGAGCAAGTGGAGCGACTGGGTCGGCCGGACGGGCCGCTCAACCTGGCCC
>JBGSTR010000017.1:0-2545 GCA_041736365.1 Chromatiaceae bacterium
AACGAAGCGCTGGCCGCCCGCGAGACCGAGCGACTGGCCCGTGAGGCCGCGCAAAGGGGTGCGGTGGCGCAGGCGGAACTGGCCAAGGCGAGCGCCGAACAGGCCAAGACCGAGGCGGAAAAGGCAGCAAGGCAATCGCGCCTGACCACGCAGCGCACCTACGCGGGTCTAGCGGTTGGAGGTCAGTCGTCGGCGTCGTCGAACAGGTCGCGGCCGGCAAGGTCGAAGTCGATCATCTGCGCTTCGGTCGTGGCCCATTCGGCGGCCTCGGTGCGGAAGATTTCGGTCGACACGCACCCCTCGCAGTCGGTCACGCGGGTGTACCAGCGGCCGTTGGCGGGGTGCTGCTTCACTTGGTAATCGGCGGAGATCGGCTTACTCCTCGGCTAGGGTTGCGGGCGAGGCTGTTGGGCTGCGGCCAGCAGGTCGTGGTGCGGTTTCCTTCTTGGGATGGTCTAGACATAGCACTTTGTGCTTTTCCCGTCAAAAAGGGGGGGGGGTGAGCACAATGTGCGTCCAATTCTCTTGACGAGACCTTGCGTATCAGGCGTCGTGAAAAGCGATACGGAGGATGCCGCCACGATGACGCCAAACGAGATCAAGGGACTGCGCCAGACCCTCGGCCTGACCCTGGATGAGTGGCACCAAGGGCTTGCTATGGCGAAGAGAACAGCCATCTATTGGGAGTCAGGCGAGCCAGGCCGAGACCCTAAGGGGCCAGCGCTGATCCTTCTCAGAATGCTCCAGGACAAGCCGGCGCTTTGGGCGCAAGTGTCCCGCATCGCCGCCGAGATCGAAACCGAGCGGGCGAAGGGGCACATTCTATAATCCCTGTTATGATAAGCACATTGTGCTTTTTTTTGCGTGCGTTCGCTCGGCCGGTTGTGCGATCGAGCTGGGATTAGCCGCCCGCAACCCAATAGCCGCGCGAAATTCAGGGTGTTGGGTTGCGGGCGGGCGAGCTCATCAGATTAACTCAGGGAATGTTGGCCGCTCTCACCCAACCTACGCATGGCTATCCCTTTAACTCCGGCAGGCCCGCGGAAAACCACTCGGCTCCAATGAGTTGAGACGGAATGGACGGGATGCAGCGCTGATCCTGTCATCCCCATTGAGCTGGCGTCGATTTCCGGGCTGGAACCGGAGCAAAGGGCACAGGCATGCAACCTACGTGCTCGCCACGTTGTCTCACGAATTCGCAGGCTTCCGTGCGGCTACGAATACCAACTGCCCCGCACGTACTTCAATGATTTCGAAGCCAGATGCTACGATCATTGCGTTCAAAACCTCCAGAGTAAAGAAATGGAAATGCCCTATGCCAAAAAGCTGCCAGTCGGCGCCCTTAGCAACATGATCAGGACATCCAAGATAGAGCGTTTTCAAATATAGGATACCGTTGGGCTTGAGTATGTCGAAACATACATCCAGATCGTTCTTTGGAGTGTACGTGTGCTCCAAATAGTCAAAGTTCAGAACGATATCAAAATGTGCGCGCGGCAACGTGAGATCTTGCGTAAATCCATGCTGGACAGAAAACCCTTCGCTACGGAGAAGATCGACAGCGGCCCTATTGATCTCGTTGCCTTGGGCATCGAGACCGAGCGCCCGAGCCTCCAACAATGTCGTCCCGGCGCCACATCCCATATCGAACAAGCGCTCAGGCTTGTAGGAGAGATAGCCCATAGCCGTCTGGATGTGACGGCGATGGATGTCGCGGACGTTCTTGCGCTCGCGCTTGTGCTTCACGGCTTCTACAGCATCGGGACCCGCGTTCATATAACCGGCAAACAACTCATATAGTTCTGGCCGCGGCGAAACGCGAACCAAGTCGCAATCAGTGCACGAAACGAGCCTATAGGGACGGCCTTCATACCACCTTTTTGCAGTTGGAACATCATTTCGTCTTGGTTGTGCCACGTCAACGTTGAGGTACTCTGCTTGGCCCACCCCACCACAAAAGTTGCACGTCAAAACATCTGACCAAATCAGGGGCGACTCAGCTTTTTCCATAGTTTCTCCAAGCTTATTTTTCGTCCGGTGCCAGCCTACGAATAGCGCGCGAGCGTCCTAATCCGACATTCCACATGTAGCCTTGGGATAGTTTCATACTACACTGCCAGCCGTTCGCCAGCAACGTCCTAGGCAATTTCGGAAGCGCCTGCAGCCGCTGTCGCATCATGTTCTGCGGCGTTCGGAACCGGCGCGGTGGCCCGCAGCGGCGCTCGGATCATCGTTCCCGGCACACTCGGACAGCGCGCAGCGAGTAGTTGGCCCGGGTCGAGCACGGCGGGCCGGTCAGGAGCGCGGCGTTCAGCCCCGACGGGAGCCTGATGATTACAGCATCAGACGATCGCTCGGCAAGCCTTTGGCGCGTCTGGCCCTCCCAACTGGACTTCCCCCGAAAAAGTGGAGAGCGATTCGCTCCTTCCTTGTCGTCGCGGCAAACGTTGCTTCGAACGCTGCCGGGCTGACATAGCCGAGGCTCGAGTGCCGCCGAAGCGGGTTATAGAACCCTTCGATGTAACGGCCAATGGCCTTACGGGCC
>JBGSTR010000050.1:0-2475 GCA_041736365.1 Chromatiaceae bacterium
GCAAGCTGCCCGACCCCGTCGCGGACGCGTTGCGCCAATGCGCCCATCACCGCTTCTTTCTGGCCGCGGGCAACCGGCCAAGCCGCACGGAGTATCTGTGGATGATGACCCAGATGGCCCGCTGGGGCGAGGTGCCTTTCCCGCGCAACTGGGTGGAGGTGTTGGAACGCGTATGCCGAGTGGACGTCTTCAGCACGGCGGCGCGCGAGCTCGGAATCGACGTCTCCTACCAGCGAGAACCAATCGTGCTGTTCGATGGGGTGCCGTTCGAATCCGACGACCCCGTCGGCTATCTCAACCGGCTCGGAATCAAGCACGACGTCTAGATGGCCGACGTGCCGCTCAACCGCCCGAAGGCCGCGGCCTGATCCTCAGACACGATGGAATCAACCCCGATGAATGCACCCCAAGACGTTGAGCACCTGTCCACGCGCCAAACCGATACGGCGAGCTATTTGGAAATCACCGGCGTCGCTAAGCACTACCAGACGCCGGACGGGCCCTATCAGGTCCTGCAGGGGGTCGATCTCACGGTCGCCGCGGGCGAGTTCGTCTGCGTCGTCGGCCACTCCGGTTGCGGCAAGACCACGCTGCTCAACATGGTCTCCGGGTTCGCCACGCCGAGCGAGGGCGCGGTGACGCTCAAGGGGAAGCCGGTAGGCGGCCCCGGCCCGGACCGCATGGTGGTCTTTCAAGGGTACGCCCTGCTGCCCTGGCTTACGGTATTCGACAATGTCCATCTCGCGGTGAAAGCCGTCCACCACGACTTGTCGAACGGGCGCAAGGCGCAGATCGTGCGCGAGCACTTGGCCCTGGTAGGCCTGGAGGACGCTGCCGACCACTACCCGGCGCAGATCTCCGGCGGGATGAAGCAGCGCGTGGCTATCGCCCGCGCCCTGGCCATCCGGCCCGAGGTCCTGATCCTGGACGAGCCCTTCGGCGCACTCGACGCCATCACCGAGGAAGAGCTCCAGGAGGAGCTCCTGACGATCTGGAATCAGTACCGCTGCACGGTGCTGATGATCACCCACGACATCGACGAGGCCCTGTTCCTTTCCGACCGCCTGGTGCTGATGACCAACGGCCCCGCCGCGGGCATCGGCGAAATCATCGACATCCCCTTCCCGCGCCCGCGCAACCGCGAACGCATCCTGGAAGACCCCGTCTACTACGAGCTGCGTAACTCGATCCTGGAATATCTCTACGAGCGCTACGCCCACGCGGAGGTGGATTGAGGTGTCCCGCCAAACGCCTGCCACCCTCGATGCCTTGGACCCAGAGCCCGGTCGCTGCGCGCTGGACTCGGCGGGTCGGGTTCGGATTACGGAACACGCGGCTTCGATCCGCGCACTCAAGTCGCTCGTCGTCCACGCGGACAACAACGTTCGTTGGGCAATTCAATCCTTAACCTCAACAACCCGAAGGAGCTCGACCATGATACGCGATGCCCACTCCCGCGCCGGACTCGGCGCCGCCATTGCACTATTCCTCGGCACGTCATCCCATGCCGCGGAGGCGCCACACGAATGGAGCTACACCGGCGCCAGCGGTCCGGAGCAATGGGGTTATCTAGACGAGGCCTATGCTACTTGCCACAACGGCAGCATGCAGTCCCCGATCGAGCTCGCGGACGCCAACGCGGTCGGAGATCTTGATTTTTCGGTGGATTACGCACCGGCACCCCTTGTGCTCTCGAATAACGGCAAGACGGTGCAAGCCAAGCTTCCCCCGGGGTCCTACATGACGAGCGGCGGAAAGGTGTTCGCCCTGCTGCAAGTCCATTTTCACACGCCGAGCGAGCACACGCTCGACGGCAAGGCCTATCCCATGGTTGCCCACTTCGTGCACGCCACCGAAAACGGCCAGCTCGGCGTGCTCGGCATTATGTTCGAGGAGGGCGAGGCCAACGGTGAGCTACCCAAGATCATCGACGCTGCGGGCACGGCGGGGCCGAGCCCGCGCGAATTCCCCGGCGTTTCATTCGACCCGAGGCGCCTGCTCCCGGAGAAGCTCGAGATCTGGCGCTACATGGGCTCGCTCACCACGCCCCCATGCACCGAGGGGGTCAACTGGCACATCGCCAGATCGACGGTCACGGCTAGCCCGAGCCAGCTGCAGGCGATGACGAACCCGATGGGGATGAATGCCCGACCCTTGCAGCCGCGCCATAATCGGTTGCTGGTCGAGCCGGACTAGAGGTGTGCCGATCGAATGCGTTTTCCGTTCGGGCCAGGGATGGCACGGCATTTTCGACCGCTGCAAGCGATGGGAAATGGAGCGGTCTGAGAGTGGCGCCTCTCGGACCGTGAGCTGATCCAATGCCGGGATGGCATTCAACGAGCGTTTCCCCGGGCTTCCGCGTTTCGCCGCGGAGGGCAAGCCGCGGGGGCGTCTACAAGCGGTCATCGCCCCGCGGGAACCGCACGGGCGGACCAACGCCCGCTCCGGGCCGGGTCGCGGGTGCCGGCGGTTTCC
>JBGSTR010000107.1:0-2585 GCA_041736365.1 Chromatiaceae bacterium
CCAGGTCCAGTCGCCGGAGGCCATCAGCGCCATCATTGCCGCGAAGGCATGGATCCCGGCCGCCTTGCTGCTGGTCGGGGCCGCGCTGCTTCTCACCTATCGGCTCGATGCGCAACGACTGGCGACACTTCGGGCCGAAGCGGCGAGGGCAACGGGCGTCAAGGTGGCGGCCTCGACGAAGGCGGAGGGCATGGCAGTCGCGCATCCCGTGTCCGGCGCAGCATCCCATGACTGAAGCGCGTTCCGGCGGCGGCGGCGGGTCGCTGGATTCCAGGGCGTTGCGCCGTTGCCTCGGCAACTTCGCGACCGGGGTGGCCGTCGTGACCACCCGGCATCAGGACCAGGACTGGGGGATCACGATCAACAGCTTTACTTCGGTGTCGCTCGATCCTCCCCTGGTGCTGTGGTGCCTCGCGCGCAGTTCGCGAACGATGGCGGCGTTCGCGACGGCCGGGAACTTCGCCGTCAACGTACTCGCCGTGAACCAGGTTGCCATCTCCAACAGATTCGCCTTCCGATCGGAGAACGAGTTCCCGTCCGACGTTCCCGTGCTTCGGGGGATCGCCGGCGTACCGCTGATCGAGGGCACGTGTTCCGCCTTCCAGTGCCGTCGTTCGGACCTGTTCGACGGCGGCGACCACGTCGTGCTGGTCGGAGAGGTCCTCGACTTCCATGGCTCGGACCGCGTGGGGCTCGTCTACCGAGGTGGGCATTATGCGGTGGCTGAATCGCATCCCAGCGTGTTCGCCTCCTCGAGCAACAACCTGAACCGGGGATACCTGGACACGGCCGTACGGCCGGCCCTTGAGGGTATGACCCGCCGGTTCGAGGCGTTCTTCGACGTCGAGCTGCAGGATGCGGGAATCAGCTCACGGGAGGCGCAGGTGCTCGGGCTGCTGCTGGTCCGCGACTCGCGGAGTGCCGAGGAGATCGCGAATGTCACGCTCGTGGCCGGATCCTCACTCGAGGAGACCCTGGAGTCCCTCGCAGGCAAGAAGCTGATCGCCAGGTCGCACGGAACCTGCGCGCTGACGCCGGCCGGACGCACACTGGCAGCGGAATGGAAAGAGAGGTTGCGATCCTGCAAGGCCCGTTCCCTCGGACACATCGCGCCGGCGGAAGCCGCGGCGATGAAGCGTACCTTGGCACGCCTGTCGGAATGGATCGACTCCGCGTCCTTCGGCGAGCCGCGCGCCCCGGGTTGAGCACGGTGCAGTCGGCCTTGACGCACGTCGAGTGTGCGGAGGGATGCTGCGCGGATGTGGCATGGCTAGACCACAAAGCCAGCCATGACGTTGCGGGCCCGGGGTGGGTGCCCTTAGCCTCTGGACTGCGGCAATCGGCAGGTGGCGAACCATCTGGAATAACCCCGAGTGATCGCGAGAGGCCTGGAGAACGTGCGCTACCCGCCATGACGATCATCAGGCTCCAGAACATCCACATCGTCGCCCAGGACGTCGAGCGCGTGGCCGATTTCTGGCAACGCGCGATCGGGCTGACCCCGAGGTTCCGCGACGGCGATCGATGGGTGCAGCTGAAGGCGGGCGAGCAATCATTCGCCATTGCGTCGGTCGCGGAAGCTGCTCCGGGCCAGGCCGGCGCCGTCCCCGTGTTCGAGGTTGCGGAGTTCGGCGCGATGTCAGCGGCGATCGTTGAACAGGGTGGGCAGGTGCTCTCGGAACGCGACATGGGTGATCATGGCCGGGTGCTGACGTTCCGCGATCCAGCCGGCAACGTGGCGCAGCTGTTTGCGCGAGCGACGGGTTCCGGGCAGTGAGTCAGGAGGCCTTCATGGGCGTGACGATCTTTGGAAGCATTGGGTCGCGCGCCTCGCGCTGCCTGTGGGTCGCTGAGGAAACCGGCATCGCGTTTGCGTGGCGCCCCATCAGTACGCTCGATGGCTCGAATCGCTCGCCCGAATACCTGGCGATCAATCCATCCGGCAAGATTCCCGCAATGCAGGATGGCGACATCCTCCTGACGGAGTCCTTCGCGATCAACCAGTACCTCGCGGAGTCCTATGGGGACGGTTCCCTCTGGCCAGCCGACCGTCGTTCGAGGTGGCTGGTTCACCAATGGACGTTCTGGTCGGCGACGGAGATCGAGCCGTTCGTCACGGAGCTGTTCCCCCAGTTCGTGACGCTGCCTCCCAAGGACAGGGACGCCAGCAAAGTCGAGCGGCTCGTACCGCAGCTGCTCGGCCGGCTGGTCCTCCTTGAGACGGCACTGGCGGGCCGCGAGTACGTCCTCGGGGCCTTTTCCCTGGCGGACGTCAACCTGGCGGTGCAGACGTTCACGTTCGTCGACAGGTTCAGGCTCTCCCTGGAGTCGCTGCCGAACATCGACGCTTGGACGACCCGTTGCCGCAACAGACCCGCACGGCAGAAGGTCGAAGCGCGCGTCGCCGCGGCGGCGTAGCACCCGCCTGGGCCAGGCCCTGGGCTAGGCAATGACGTGGAGGCGATTCGAGCAGCATGATTCCCGCCAATGACTTCATGATCGAGGGTCCCGTGGGGCCGCTGTCCGTGCGTACCAAGGGACTGGAAACACGCCCGGCGAACGTCGTCGTACTGGTGCAGGGCGCC
>JBGSTR010000175.1:0-5397 GCA_041736365.1 Chromatiaceae bacterium
GTGCGGGGCCTTGAGGCCCCGCACCCCGACCGCTTCTCTCTATCACGTACACCCACCCTCTGCGGTTGTCAGCGCGGCGGAGCCGATATCAATGACCCACTACGAACAACGCCTCGAGCGCGATCTCAACCGTATCAAGCAGCAGCTCGCCATGTTGGCCGAGCAGGTGGAAGAGTCGCTCGCCGATGCCACCCACGCCCTGCTGACCGGGAACGACAAACTGGCCTTCGCCACAGTCCTCGGCGACCAGGCGATCAATCGCGCGAGTCGCGCCCTGGATCGCATGAGCCACGCCTTCATCGCCCTTCACCTGCCGAGCGCGGGGCATCTGCGCCTGATGTCCGCGATCATCCGCACCAACCTGGCGCTGGAGCGCATCGGCGACTACGCGGTAACCATCTGCCGCGAGAGCGTGCAGCTCACGCACCGCCCGGAGGGCTTGGTGGCGCGCGAGCTGGAGCTGATGGCAGGTGAATCGCGCCAGATGCTGAGCCAGTCGATCGCCGCCTTCGCCGCGAGCAGTGCCGACCAGGCCCGCGCCACCATGGGCATGGCGGATCAGGTCGAGCGGACCTTCGACACCGTCTTTGCCGATCTGGTGGGCGAAGGCGACCAGCTCTCGATCAAGGACCTGTTTGCCTATCTGGTCGTCTTCAACATGCTGGAACGGGTCTCGGACCAGGCCAAGAACATCTGCGAGGAGACGGTTTTCGCGGTCACCGGCGAGGGCAAGGCCGCCAAGCGCTACCGTATTCTGTTTCTCGACGAGGACAACTCGGTGTTGGGGCCGATGGCGGAGGCCATCGCGCGCAAGAACTACCCGGAGAGCGGGGAGTATCGGAGCGCCGGGCGCCACGCCGCAGCGGAGTTTTCACCCGACTTGATCGGCTTCCTGCAGGAGCGCGGAATCGATCTCGCGGACCAAAAACCGCAGCAGCTGGATCTCTCCAAACAGGAGCTCTCGGACTTCCATGTCATCGTCGCGCTGGCGGGATCGGCGCGGTCCTATCTGGAAGGGGTGCCGTTCCACACCACCCTGCTCGACTGGGACCCGGGCATCGCCGCGTCGGCGCAGACAGCCGAGGGCGAGCCTCGACCGGGTTACGAGGCCCTATATCGCGAGCTCGCGGTTCAGATCAGCAACCTGATGACGACGCTCAGGGGCGAGGAGGCTTCCTGAGATGGCAAACGGCACGGCTGAGCTCGCGGTCGAGACCGCGCCCGAAACGGAGCACGGTTTCGACCGGCGCGACCTCGATTGGTATATCGACAAGGCAGTCCAGGGCATCGTCTTCGTCGCGGGGATCTCCGCGATCATCTTCGTGCTCGGGATCTTCATCTTCGTCACCAAGGAAGGCATCGGTTTCATCCTCCATCGGATGGACTTCCACGAGTTCTTCCTTACCCCCTACTGGTTCCCAAGCGACGTCGACGATCCCGAATACGGCATCCTCGCCCTAATCGCCGGCACCGCCAGCGTGACCGGGCTGGCGATGCTGGTCGCGATCCCGTTCTCGCTCGGTGCGGCCATCTACATCGGCGAATTCGCCACCGGCAAGGTACGCGAGGCCCTGAAGGTGCTGGTGGAGCTGCTCGCCGCCATCCCGTCGGTGGTCTGGGGCTTTATCGGCCTAACCATCATGAATCCGCTGATCATTCAGACGTTCAACGTACCGGTGGGTCTCACCGTGTTGAATGCTGGGATCATCCTCGGCCTGATGGCCGCGCCGATCATGACCTCGATTGCCGAGGACGCGCTCAAGGCGGTTCCCGACCGCTACCGCGAGGCGGCCGAGGCGATGGGCGCCACCCGCTGGCAGGTGATCTTCAAGGTAGTTCTGCCGGCGGCCAAGAACGGGTTGCTCGGTGCCGTGCTGCTCGGCGTCGGCCGCGGCTTCGGCGAGACCATGGCCGTGCTCATGGCGACAGGGCACGCGGTCAACATCCCCCACAGCGTTTTCGACTCGGTCCGGGCACTGACCGCGACCATCGCCGCGGAGCTGGGCGAGGCGGCCGTCGGCGAGGAGCACTATCAGGTCCTGTTCACCATCGGCATCTTCCTGTTCCTCATTACCTTCATCATCAACCTCACCGCGGATTTGATCGTGCGCGGCATCCGCAAGGGGTAGGCCATGAATGCCACGACGGCAAATTTCGAAGCTACCGGTCTAAACCGCCGCAACGAGCGGGTGCAGTGGCTCTTCCGCGGCCTGTTCGGGCTGATGACCCTGCTGCTGATCCTGCCGGTGATGATCATCCTCGGGACCCTGATCTATCGCGGCGGGTCCGTGGTCTCGCTGGAATTTCTGTTCACCTTCCCGACCGACGGCATGCGCACCGGAGGCATTTTTCCCGCCTTGCTCGGGACCGTGTGGCTGGTGTCGGTGGCGCTACTGGCCTCGGTGCCGGTGGGCGTGGCGGCGGCGATTTACCTGAGCGAATACGCCGGGGACAACTGGTTCACCCGCGCCATCAACCTCGCCATCATCAATCTGGCGGGCGTCCCTTCCATCGTGCACGCCTTGTTCGGGCTCGGCGCGTTCGTCATCTTCTTCCAGTTCGGCACCAGTATTCTGGCGGCAAGCCTGACACTGGCGGTGATGACACTACCGGTGGTGATTGTCGCGACGCGCGAATCCCTGCAAGCAGTGCCGCTGGCGTTTCGCGAGGCCTGCTGGAACATGGGGGCCACCCGCTGGCAGACAATCAGGCGCGTCGTCCTTCCGAACGCCATCAGCGGCATCCTCACGGGCGTCATCTTGGAGGTGTCGCGCACCGCCGGCGAGACCGCCCCGATCATGTTCACCGGCGCCGTGTTCTTCACGCCCTTCCTCCCGGAGAGCGTGTTCGACCAGACGATGGCGATGTCGCTCCATCTGTTCGTGGTCGCCACTCAGGTGCCAGGGATCGCCGAGGAAATCCCGTTCGGCGTGGCGCTGGTGCTGATCGGAATGGTCCTGGTAATGAACAGCCTCTCGATCGCGTTCCGGACCTACCTGCGGGGTAAGAAGAAATGGTGAGCAGCACCCCCAGATCGGCACCGGACGCAATCCCCCTCACCTCGGCCGCATCGCCGCTCAAGCTGGCCGTCCACGACCTGCAGATCAGCTACGGCGGCACGCCCGCGTTGAGCGGCGTCACCCTGGACATCCGGGAGCACGAGATCTTCGGGGTCATCGGCCCCGCAAATGCGGGCAAGACGTCCTTCCTCAAGGCGATCAACCGCATGGACATGTTCACCACCGGCATGCGGGTGGACGGCGAGATCCGGTTCAACGGCCGCGACGTGCGCACGCTCCGGAACGTCTACGCCCTGCGCAGCCGCATCGGGGTGGTATTTCCACTTCCGGTCGGCCTGCCCATGACCATCTACGACAACGTCGCCCTGTCGCCGCGGCTGCGCGGGATCAAGGGCAAACAGGACTTGGACGTGATCGTCGAACGCTGCCTGACCCGCGCCGCCCTGTGGGACGAGGTCAAAGACCGGCTGACCTCACTCGGCAGTCTGCTCTCCGGCGGGCAGCAGCAGCGTCTCACCATCGCTCGGGCACTGTCGCAGGAGCCCGAGCTGCTGATGCTCGACGAGTTCTCGATTGCGGTCGACCCGGTGACCACCATGCGCATCGAGGATGTGCTCAAGGAGCTGCGCGCCGACATGACCATCCTGCTGGTAACCAATCTGGTACAGCAGGCTCGGCGCCTCGCGGACCGGACCGCCTTCTTCCTCGACGGGGAGTGCGTGGAGATCGCCGAGACCGAGGATCTGTTCACCGGCGAGGTCAAGGACCAGCGCACGCGCGACTATGTGGAAGGGCGTTTCGGATAACGCCGAGCGAAGGCTGGCGGCGCCCCGGCAACCGGTCCGCCGACCACTGAATCGCGCGAGCGGCGCTCGCCCCACCCCACTACGGCAATTAGGACACCTATGACCGCAGCAGCTCAAAAGGCCCAGGCGAAAACCGCGACCGACCCCGACTACGCCATACAGACGCGTAAGCTCAACCTCTGGTACGGCACCTTCCAGGCCCTGTTCGACGTGGATCTGCGCATCAAGCAGGGCATGATCACGTCACTGATCGGCCCCTCCGGCTGCGGTAAATCGACCTTCCTGCGCAGCGTGAATCGCATCAACGAGCGCTTGGGCTATGTACGCATCACGGGCACCATCGACGTGAGGGGCAAGAACATCTACGACCCGGACGTGGAGCTGATCCAGGTTCGCAAGCAGGTCGGCATGGTGTTCCAGCGCCCCAACCCGCTGCCGATCTCGATTCGCGACAACATCCTGTTCGGCTACCGGCTGCATATGAAGGGAACCGGCGAGCGCCGCAAACCCGATGAGGTGGTCGAGAGCGCGTTGCAGCAGGTGCTGTTGTGGGACAAGGTCAAGGACAAGCTCAACCGCAAGGCCACCGAGCTCTCGCTGGAAGAGCAGCAGAAGCTGTGCATCGCCCGGCTCATGCCGGTGAAGCCCGAGGTCCTGCTGATGGACGAGCCCTGCTCCGCGCTCGACCCCAAGGGCACCGAGGCGGTGGAGGAGCTGATCTGGGAGCTGCGCGGTCAGTACACCATCCTTATCGTCACCCACAACATGGCCCAGGCGCGGCGCGCGAGCGAAGAGTGCATCTTCATGTTGATGGGCAAGGTGGTGGAGCACACGCTCACCGAGCAGATGTTCGTGACCCCCAAGCAACGCGAAACCGCGGACTATATCGAGGGACGCTACGGCTAGCGCGCGAGCCGCTCGCGGCAGCGGGGGCTCGTCCGAGGCCGATCCAGGGCTAGTCGAACGAGCTGATCCAACCGCGTTCGACCAGCCACGCGAGCGAATCCAGCTCCCGTCCCGCCGCTTCCAGCTCGCCGATCGTCCACCCGGCGAGCAGATCCCCGATCAGCTCGAAGCGCGCGCGCGGAATCGACTCCACCGCGGGCCGAAAACCATCCCTGTAGATCGCCAGCCAATCGCCAGCGCCGAGCGCGACTTGCGCGGGCGGATTCCCGGCCAGGTGACGGCTCCAGATCTCATGAATTGGATAGGGGCTCGAGCACAGACGCACATGAGCGGCCGGACGGAGACGCAGGGACTCCGCGCCCCGCGTCCGCACCGCCTCCGCGAACGCCGTGCCGTCGAACAACGGGGCATCCGCCTCGTAGTAGACCGCATGGGCCAACCACTCCAGCCGAGCGAGGTCGGGTAGATAGTCCACGCCGGCCAGTGCAGGCTCGACACCGACCCGCGCGGCAAGGAAGCCGCGGAACTGCTCGCCGTAGCGGTTGAGGTCCGCCGGCTCGCGACGCTCGCCGGCCGAGTATTCCCCGGCCAAGCGGTCGAACGCCCGCGCGCCGAGGATCTGGGCGCAAACCGGGTGGATTGCCTCCAGCGCCTTGGCGCCGGCA
>JBGSTR010000219.1:0-2679 GCA_041736365.1 Chromatiaceae bacterium
GCTGGGCCATGATGGCCGATACCGCGGCGGCGGCGGCGTGAATGTCGCGATAGGTCGCCCGCAACGTGCGCTTCGCCTCCGGGAGCGGGGTGAGCTTGAGCGTCGCCTCGGTGATCAGGGCAAGCGTACCCTCGGAGCCGATGAGCAATCGCGTGAGGTCGTAGCCGACCACGCCCTTGGTCGTCAGCACCCCGGTATGCAGATGCTCTCCGAGCCCGCTCACCGCCCGCAGGCCCAGTGTGTTTTCGCGCGGTGTGCCGTACTTGACCGCGCGCGGTCCGGCGGAGTTGTATGCCAGGTTGCCGCCGATGGTGCAGGTCGCCGAGCTGGTGGGGTCGGGCGGCCAGAAAAATCCATGGGCGCCGACGGCGCGTTGCAGCTGCTCGTTGACGACACCCGGCTCGACAACGGCGATGCGGTCGGCGGGGACGATGCGCAGGATTCGATTCATGCGCTCGAAGGCGAGGACAATGCCGCCGAGCTCCGGCACCGTCGCGCCGGTGGTCCCAGTGCCGCGGCCCCGCGCGGTTAGGGGAACCGATGCTTCGGCGCACAATCGTGCTACGCCGGCAATCTGATCGCCGTCCGCCGCGAACACCACGGCCTGCGGCAGCGCGTGTCGGCGACTATTGTCGTAGCCATAGGCCCAGCAATCCGCGGCGTCGGTCAGCAGCCGTCCAGCGCCCGCGACTCGGGCAAGATCGGCCGCGAAGCCGCGCGAGAGCTCAGGAGGGTTTTTCGTTGTACTCAAAGAGCTTGACCACTCGCTTGACGCCGCTCACGTAGCGCACCTTTTCGGCTGCCGCATCCCCCTCCTCGGGGCTTACCAAGCCCATCAGATAGACCACGCCGTCCTCCGTCACGACCTTGACCCGGCTGGCATCGAAGCCGGGGACATCGACCTCGACCAGTGCCAGCTTGGCGCGCGAGGTCACATAGGCGTCTTCGCTCTCCCGGGAAAAGCTGCTGGTGGGGCCAATGGTAATCTCGTCGATCACGCGCCGAACCTTCGGCAGCGCGCTGGTGAGCTCGGTGGCCCGCGCCGCGGCCTCGGCTGTGTCGGCCTGTCCGGTGAGTAGGACGTTGTAGTTGTAGCTGGTCGCGGAGATTCGCCCGTGACCGTTGACCGCGGGATCATTCATGAAGGCGCCGACGGCGCTTAGCTCGATGCGCTCGTCGTCGACGACGACCTCGGTGGGTCTGCGGTCATAGATCGCGGTTGCCCCCGCTGCCACCCCGCCGACCACCAGTAGCGCGCATCCGGGCATGTGCGAGACCGCGAGCAACAAGGTCAAGGCGCGAAGCCAAGGTTGCAGGGCCAACGCGCGGCCCGGCGCGAAACGCGGCGGCAACTGATCAGGGCGCGACGATGAATGCATCTTTGATCCAGTGAAACCGATCCTGCCCGGTAATGGCGATTACGTCGAAACGACAGGGTAGCACGCTCGGATGGCGTTGGAGGTAGTTCGCGGCGGCTGCCGCAAGGCGCCGTTGTTTCCGATAATCAACTGTTTCCGCGGCGCTTCCGAAGCGGGCGGAGCCGCGATAGCGCACTTCCACGAACACCAGCGTCGTCCCGTCGGTGGCAACGATATCGATCTCACCGAACCGACAGCGATGGTTGCGCGCCACCACTCGCAAGCCGTTGCGGGTCAGGAAATCGCCCGCCCGGCGCTCCATTTTCTCGCCGACCGATGCGGTCGATTCACCCACCGCGAGCGCGCTTCATCCCGGTGCCGGGGAGCGCTTGAAGATACCGGGCCATACCTGGCCCGGACGGGAAACGCGATCGATCGGCATTCCTCTAAGGCGCCGCAGCTGCCTTTTTCTCTTGCTTCGCCCCCAGTCCCTCCGCGGGCTGCACGCCGCTGCCGGTGAACTGTCCGAGCGCCAATTGGCGCTGCACCCGTCCGACCGGGTCGACCCACAGTCCGCCGGTCTGGCCGGGATAGAAGGCCCCCGGGTGTGCCGCCAGATCCGCCACCCGCGGCGTCAGCCGATAGGCGTCGATACCCATGGCGTAGAGTCTTGCCAGCGGGCCGGATTGATAGGTTGAGCCGCTCGTGAGACCGCGGCGGGAAAGCGGGCCGTCGCCGCCGATTCCGAGCATCCATGGGATGTCGACGAAGTAGAGTCCATCCAGGATCTGATCCTGTTTTGAATCGAAATTACCCGAGTACACGTGCGAGGTGGAGATTACCGGTAGCGCGCCCGGGGTCGCGGCCTTGATCGGTGGATAGATCTTGCGCGCGAGGTCGTCGGTCGCAATCAGGAAGACGAAATCCGCCTGACCCTTTGCAAGGAGTCCGGCGACGGTCTTATCGTAGCTCGAGTAGCCGGCGTTGTAGTCGCTCTGACTGACGAGGATGCCGCCTAATTTGCGCCATTGGGTAGCGAATGCGTTGCTCAAACGGGTTCCCCAATCACCCTGGGGGTAGAGCACGAGTGCGCGTTTGTAGCCCGCTGCACTCGCCTTGTTCGCTACTTCGGTGGCCTCGTTCTCCGGGGAGAGCGAAAACTGGAACAGGTTCGCCGGCGGTTTGCCGACCCGCGTGCCCTCGTTCAGCGCCAGGGTCGGGACCGCGAGCGAAGGCTCGGCGGCGAGTGCATCGACGCTTGGTTTCTGGAGCGGTCCGATCACGTAGTCGGCACCGGCGCTCGTCGCGCGACGGTGGAGCC
>JBGSTR010000221.1:0-18209 GCA_041736365.1 Chromatiaceae bacterium
GCGGCTGACCCACACCCCGTCCGTCCGGCGCGGCTGAGCGGTCGAGTCCAAGGATTCGAGGATCTGGATCAGCTCGCCGGTCGGGTCGCGCGGCACCAGCGGCTCGATGAGCATGCCCGCGGGAGACGCGAGCCAGTCCAGCGTATCCTGCACCGCCGCGCGCAGCCCGGCGACGCCAAAGCGTTCGGGATCAACCCGCGCGCTCAGGAGGTACCGATGCTCGAGCAGCCATTGCCGGTCCGCCGCCAGGCGTTCGTTATCGCCGTTGACCACCGAGCTGAACGCCGACTGGCCACGCAGGGTCGCGGCCATGGCGCGCGAGATGGCCGTGCGTCCCGACCCGCTGCCGCCGGCAATCCCGACCAGGATTAGTCGCGATAGGGCGCCCTCGCGCAGCTGATCCACCAGCAACGCCTGCTCCGGGGTCGGCGAGCGCGGCAGAAA
Source organism: Chromatiaceae bacterium (assembly GCA_041736365.1). Taxonomy (GTDB): domain Bacteria; phylum Pseudomonadota; class Gammaproteobacteria; order Chromatiales; family Chromatiaceae; genus JBGSTR01. Next base: position 445 of record JBGSTR010000221.1, read on the forward strand.
CACCGACATGTCCGCCGAATAGTCGGCACGCAAGACCAACGCGATCAGGGCCGCCAGCGCCAGAAGCCAAAGCGCTACGCGGGTCGCTCGGTGGCGGCCGTTCACGGCAACGGCTCGCCGATCTGCATGCTGGAAAGGTCGCCGTTGGTCTGGATCATGTCGACGCGCTCCAGGTGTCCTCGGCTTCCCACCAGATGGATGCGGCGCAGGGATGACGGCAGTCCGGGATCCTTTGGCATCAGGTCGAGCATCCAGGCGTCGATGGTACCCGCGAGCAGGAGTCGGTAGCCGCGCTCGATGCGCTCCCGATCTCCGGCCAGGACGGCGCGCAGGCTGTCGATCAGCGGGGCGATCTGCGGGTAGTCACTCAAGGCCAGCGTACGCGTGCGCCCGTCGCGGATCAGCGTGAGCGTATCGCCCTCGAGGATGGCGGATTCCTCTCGCGGCTCGAGCGCATGACGTTCAAGCCGATCCGGCGGGCTGTAGATCAACTCTCCGCGCGATACCAGCGGGGCGTCGAGCAGCGCCAGTCGGCGGGTCTCGACATAGGCGACACGCCCCTTCGGCTCGGCGGCGAGCAGCCCGAGCACGCGATCGACGTCGAATCCTGCCGCGCGGACCGAGGGCATGACCAGAAGCAGCGACAGCAGAATGAACGACCTGCTACCGCGCCTCCGGGACGTCCGCGAAACAGCCGGAAAAGGGATCGGCATCATTTGGACTCGGTCGACGCGTGATGGCCGGCGGCTAGTCGCGCGGCGGCTCGAAGCACGGGCCGGAAACGGTACGTGACGGATTGTTTGCGGGTCAAGGCATGACGCTCCGAGTGGCGGTAGGGAATAATTAGCGGCAGGTCGGCTGCATGACGTTAGAATCCGCTTATGTAGGCCAACTCGCGCAGCAAGCTGGAGCTCTGTCCATGACGCAACAAATCGCCCACGTTTCCGTTCGCGACGACCCGCCGCAGGACCTGTTGCGAGAGGTGTCGGAAGCCATCGTCGGGGCACTCAATCTCGAGATCGAGCCGCAAGCGATCGACGCCGACGCGCCGCTGTACGGCGAAGGTCTCGGGTTGGATTCGATCGACATCCTCGAAGTCGCCCTGGTGATCTCCAAGCGCTACGGCTTTTCATTGCGCGCCGACAACGAGGACAACCTTTCGATTTTCGCGTCGCTGCGCAGCCTAACCGACTATATCGCCGCGCACCGAACCCAATGATCGCGGCGAGCTGGCGGCGCGGGCGCTTCTTGGCGCTGGCCCTAGGCGGCGGCGCCTACGTTCTGTTGGCCCATTTGCTGACGGCACGCGAGCAGCCCAGCAGCTTGGGGGCGCTGATCGCGCTACTGCCGATCACCCTCGTCGCCCTGGCGATGGCGTGGCGCTCGCCGTCTCGCCGCCTGGCCCTCGCACTCTGGACGACCTGGGCGTTGGGACTGGCGCTCGCCTGGCCGCTGCTGGAGTCACGCTTCGTCTGGATCTCTTTCCTGCAGCACCTGGGGATATTCCTGCTGCTGACCATCGGCTTCGCTCGCAGCCTCGCCGCGGGCGAGGTACCGATCGTCACTCGTTTCGCCCACGCGGTCCACGGCCCGCGCTTGGCACCCGAGGTCGTACGCTACACGCGCGGCGTTACGCTCGCCTGGACCTTGTTCTTCGCCGCGATGTCGGTCGCATCGGCCACCCTGTTCGGCTACGGCAGCGTGGCGAGCTGGTCGGTGCTTGCCAATCTGCTTACACCGCTCTTGGTCGGGCTGATGTTTGCGATCGAATTCGCAGTGCGTCTCACGGTGCTGCCCGATACGGTACGTACCGGACTGGTCGATTCGATCCGTGCCTGCATGAGCACCGGCCCGCGACCCGATCGAACCGGAACTTGAGGCGACGTCTCCGCCGCATCGCTCCATGAGCAAAATCGCTCTACTCTCTCACACGGACTCCGCGGCGATTGTCGCGCGCCGGCGCGGCGAGCCGATCAGCGTCGAACAATTCCTGGCCCATGCGAGTCATCTCGCGAACATCCTTCCGGATACGGAGCATGTCGTCCTCGGCTGCCGCGACCGCTATCGCTTTGCGGTCGGCTTTGCCGCCTGTCTGATCAGCGGGCGGGTCAGCTTGTTGCCGCCCAGCCACGTCGCCGGGGCACTCAGGTCGCTCGCCGAATTCGCACCCGACGCGGTGCTCCTGGGCGACGAGTCCTGCCCCGGCCCGACGCTGCCATCAATGCCCTTTCCCGATTTGCCGGCGCCCGCTCTCGCCCGCGGGACGGAGCGCCGCGAGATTCCCTGCATCGACGCCGACCAATTGGCCGCGTGGGTGTTTACCTCCGGATCCACCGGCACCCCCCGGCACCACCCCAAACACTGGGGCTCGCTGAAGCGCAACGTCGCCCACGAGGCCCGGGCGCTTGGCCTCTCCCCCGAATGCCCGGCAACCCTGCTCGGTACCGTCCCGCCCCAGCACATGTACGGGTTGGAATCGACGCTGTTGCTCGCCTTCGAGATCGGCGGGGCCTTCGACGCCGGTCGTCCGTTCTTTCCCGCCGACATCGTCGCCACCCTGGCCGCGAGCCCGCCGCCGACTGTGTTGGTCACCACGCCCTTCCATCTCCACACGATCCTCGAGTCGGGGCTGCACCTGCCCGCGATCGAGCTGGTGCTGTGCGCCACCGCGCCCCTGGGCAGCGCCCTGGCGGAACGTGCGGAGGCTGGTTTCGGCGCCCCGTTGGTGGAGATCTACGGCAGCACCGAAACCGGGCAGCTGGCGTTTCGGAGGACCACCCGGGAGACGGCTTGGACGCTCTTTCCCGAGGTCCGGTTGGAGGAGCGCTCGGGCCAGACCTGGGCGGCCGGCGGGCATGTCGAGGTCGCGCTACCGCTCGGCGACATCATCGACCAATTGGACGACTCCCGATTCGAGCTCCGAGGGCGCCATACGGATCTGGTCAATATCGCGGGCAAGCGGTCCTCGCTCGGCTGGCTCAATCAGCAGTTGCTGGCCGTTCCCGGCGTTCGGGACGGCGGATTCTTTTTGCCCGACGGTCCAGCCGGATGCCCGGACGCCGCGGTCACCCGACTCGCCGCGTTCGTGGTGGCCCCCGATCTCGACGGCGAGCGCGTGCTCGCCGCCTTGCGCGAGCACGTCGACGCCATCTTTCTGCCGCGGCCACTGGTCTTCGTCGACTCGCTGCCGCGCGACGCCGTCGGTAAGCTGACGCGCGCCGCATGCGAGTCGTTGCTGGCCCGTCATGGCTCCAACATGCGCGGGTCGGCATGAGCTGAGACGATGCACCGCGACGTACTCACCATCGAGCTCGATCACCCCTCGTTCGCGGGCCACTTTCCGGGGCGCCCGGTTATCCCCGGGGTCCTTCTGCTCGATGCTGCCGCGCGCACCATTGCCGCGGCACTCGCACCTGACCTCGACCCCTTGTGGAGCGCGGACGGCGTCAAGTTCCCGTGCCCGGCACTGCCGGGCGATGCATTGCGGCTGGAATGGGAATCCCCGGCGCCCGGAGTGGCGTCTTTCGCCGTCGCACGCGGTAGCGAGGTCGTGGTCAAGGGCATGCTGCACTTCGAGCCGCCGAGCGGCAGCCATGCCTAGAGAGGCGCCCGAGACCCGGGTTAGCGCCGATTGGACGCGTGCACCGGAGCGCAGCAACGTGGCAATGCTGCGCATCATGACCTGGATCTCACTGCATCTCGGTCGCCCCATTGCGCGTGTCGTGCTGCACGGTATCGCGCTCTATTTCCTCGCCTTCGCGCCGGCGGCGCGACGCGCGTCGAGCGACTATCTGCGGCGGGTGCTGGGTCGCCCGCCGACCGTCGGCGAACGCTACCGTCATATCCTTACCTTCGCGACCACCATTCACGACCGGCTGTATCTGCTCAACGACCGGTTTGAGCTGTTCGACATCGTGGTCGAGGGCGAGGCCCTGATCGCCGATCACGTCGCCCGGGATCGGGGGGCACTGTTGTTCGGTGCACATCTGGGCGGCTTCGAGGTCGCCCGCGCACTCGGTCGCATGCAGCCGCGCAAACTGCGCATCGTGCTCGCGATGTATGAGGAGAACGCACGCCGGGTCAATGCGGCATTGGACGCGATCAATCCGGCCGCGCGGCCCGATGTGATCGGATTGGGCAAGCTCGATGCGATGCTGCGCGTCCGCGACGCCCTGGATGATCACGCGCTGGTCGGCGTGCTCGCCGATCGCAGCCTCGGCAACGAGACCTGCCGGTGCCTTCCGTTGCTCGGCAGCCCGGCCGCGTTTCCCATCGGCCCGTTTCGCATGGCCGCGATGCTCAAGGCGCGGGTGATCTTTATGGCCGGTCTATACCGGGGCGCCAACCGCTACACCATCCGTTTCGTCCCGATCGCGGACTTCCAGGAAATCGGACCCGCCGAGCGCGACACGGCGATTACGGCGGCAATGACGGCCTATGTGAACGCCCTGGAATCCTGTTGCCGAGACGCACCTTTCAACTGGTTCAACTTCTATCCGTTCTGGCGATAAACGCTGATTTCTCGCGTTTTCGCGTCCGGGCCGGGGATGCCGGGGATGGCCCGGCGTTTTCGAGCGCTCGCAGCGTTTGCCAATGGAGCGGTCCGGGACTCGCGCCTCTCTTACTCCGCAACCGTGCGCTACGACACACCGGTGAACGCCGGCTACGTACATCCATCCGTTCCGTGACGAGGACTGCTGAGTTATATTGGCGGCTCGGATCAACCCCGAAAGCACCATGGGAGCGTCGGGTATACGGAGTCGCGATTCGACATGCAGGCAAAGGAGCATCCGGGAACGGCGCGCGAATGCGACGTGCTGGTGATCGGCGCCGGGCCCGCCGGAGCGACCGTCGCCGCGCTGCTGGCTCGTCAAGGTTTCGCGGTGAGCGTCCTGGAAAAGAGTCGCCACCCGCGTTTCCACATTGGCGAATCCTTGCTGCCGGCCAACCTGCCGCTCTTCGATCGACTTGGCGTCGGCGCTGAGATTCGCGCAATAGGCCTTCCCAAGCACGCCGCGGAGTTTGTCTCACCCCAGCACGAGCGCATGCAGCGCTTCTCGTTCGGCGATGCGTGGGACAAGTCGCTCCCCTATGCCTACCACGTGCGACGTTCGGAATTCGACGCCATCTTGGCGCGCAACGCCGTAGCTTGCGGCGCCACGCTGGTCGAGGGCTGCCGTGCAAGGGGCGTCGAGCTTTCGAGCAACGGCGTGCGGATCGAAGCCGAGCACGAGGACGGCGCTCGCGAGCAATGGCAGGCTCGCTTCCTGATCGACGCCTCCGGGCGCGATACCTTCATGGCCAATCGGCTGCACGCGAAGCAGCGCAACCCGCGTCACAACAGCTCCGCACTCTACGGTCATTTCGTCGGCGCACTTAGAAACCCGGGGGAGTCCGAGGGCAACATCACCATCTACTGGTTTGAGCACGGCTGGTTCTGGTTTATCCCGCTTGCGGACGGTGCGACCAGCGTCGGCGCGGTCACCTGGCCGTATTACATGCGCCAGCGCAAGGGGCGGGGTTTGAACCCCTTTTTGCTCGACACGATTGCCCAGTGCCCACCGCTCGCCGAGCGCCTGCGGGATGCGCGCCTCGACAATCAGGTCGAGGCGACCGGCAACTTCTCCTACGCCTGCGACCATACCCACGGCGAGCGCTACATCCTGTTGGGAGATGCCTTCGCGTTCATCGATCCAGTGTTCTCATCCGGCGTCATGCTCGCGATGCAGGGTGCATTCTTTGGCGCGGAGGCCGTCGAGCGCTGCCTGCGCGAGCCCTCGAGCGCCCGCGCGGCACTCAAGCGATTCGATCGGCAGATGCGCCACGGCCCGCGCGCGTTTTCCTGGTTCATTTACCGCATGACCAGTCCGACCATGCGCGGCCTGTTCATGGCCCCGCGCAACGTCCTGCGCGTCAAGGAGGCCCTGCTGTCGCTGCTCGCCGGGGACATCTATGGCAAAACCCCGATCTGGCCGTCGTTGTGTCTCTTCAAGGCCATTTATTACCTGTCCTCGCTGCGTCATTTGCCGACCACGCTGAGGGCGGCCAAAACGCGCAGGCGCAATATCCTGCCGGTCGACGACGGCGAGAACGCAGCGGCATGAGCACGGCGCCGATTCCGATCGAGCGGCAGGACCCGAAGCGACGGAAACACACCGCGCTCGGCGCTCGCGGGGACCACTGGTCGCTCGCCGAGCTGCGTCCCGAGGCGGCCTGGGAACCCGCCCGCGAATTGACCGTTGGTCGCGAGGGCATTCGCCGCGGGCGAATCGAGTATCGGATCGGGCAAGACCTGTTGTTCGGCGTGCTCGCCGTCGACGAGCGCGAGGGGCGGCGCACACCCTCGGCCACGGCGCTGCAAACGGTCACCGAGGCAGCCTATGGCGAGTTGTTCGCCACCATCGAGGCAGCCGGTTTCCCGTATCTGGTACGGGTCTGGAATTATCTGCCGCGGATCAACGGCATCGAGGAAGGAGTCGAGCGCTATCGGCGCTTCAATATCGCGCGCCAAGAGGCGTTTGCCAACGCCGATCGCCCACTGACCGGCAAGGTGCCGGCCGCCTGCGCGCTCGGCAGCCGGGGTGGGCCACTCACCATCGGCTTTCTTGCCGCCCGTCGCCCCGCCAGATCGCTCGAGAATCCGCGTCAGGTGAGCGCCTTTCACTATCCCCCGGACTACGGCTCGCGCAGCCCCACCTTCGCGCGGGCGGTGCTGCTCGAGGACGCCCGCGAGCCGCTCCTGTTCATCTCCGGGACCGCGGCGATCGTGGGTCATCGCAGCCTGCATCCAGGTGATGTGCTCGCCCAGACCCGAGAGACCATTACCAACCTGGAGACGATGATCGCGGCCGCGAATCAGGCACTGGGGCGACCGCGGATCAGCCCCGACGCGCTCGACTATGTGGTGTACGTGCGCTTGGGAAAGGACTGCGCGACGGTTGCCGCGGCGATGGATCGCTGGCTTGGCGGGACGGCGCGATGCCGCTTCATGGAGGCCGATATCTGCCGGCGCGAGCTGCTGGTCGAGATCGAGGCCAACGTCCGTCCCGCGACGATCCGCTGCCCGGCGACGCCGCATACATGACTAGACCGCCGCTCGTACTGCTCGCACTGCTGCTGGCCGCGACGACGGCCGCGCTGGCCGCAGCGCCGGAAGAGCCGTTGTGGGAGGTTGGAGTGGGCGCGACGGCGCTCTCCTTTCCCGACTACCGAGGCTCCGACAATCAGCGTACCTACGTCCTGCCGTTTCCCTATATCGTCTACCGCGGTGAGATCTTCCGAGCCGATCGCGACGGCGTACGTAGTATCTTTTTCAACAACGACTTTGCCGAGCTAAACGTCAGCGTCGGCGCCTCGCTACCGGTCGACAGCAACGGCAACGACGCCCGCCAGGGCATGCCCGACCTTGATCCGACGTTCGAGATCGGCCCTTCGCTGGAGCTCCATCTGTGGCGCTCTGCGGACCGGCGTTTTCGCCTCGATCTGCGTCTGCCGATGCGTCAGGCACTGACGATGACAGGCGACTTCCGCAACGCCGGCCTAGTGTTCACACCGTTCATCAACCTGGACATCTCAGACCCGTTCGGGGGCGAGGGCTGGAACCTTGGCATGCTGGTCGGCGCGATCTACGGCAACCAGCGGCAAAACGCCTACTTCTACGATGTGCCGGCGGAATATGCGACGCCCGATCGCCCGGCCTACAGCGCGGACGGCGGGTTTGGGGGCGTGAAATTCATTCTCGCGTGCTCGAAACGCTTCGACCGCTACTGGGTCGGAAGCTTCCTACGTTACGACACGCTGTCGGGCGCGGTCTTCGAGGACAGCCCGTTAGTGCGCCAGGACACGGCGTGGGCGGCGGGGATTGGCATCGCCTGGATCCTGGGCAAGTCCGCCACCAGCGTCGCGGCTGATTACTAGAGGCCAAGGATGACCAGTGCCGCACTCGAAACCCACCGCCTGCCAGCGGTCTACGCCTATTTCTGTCTTTATACCGGCCTCCTCGCGCTGGCGCTGTTGTGTCTGATTTGGGCACCGTTCGCGCTCCTGCTCCACCTCCTACTGCCGGAAGACTCGGGACGACGAATCGGGCGGCGCTGCATCAGCTACGCCTTTCGTGGCTATTTGTGGCTGCTGGAGGGGCTCGGTGCCTGTCGCTTCGATCTCGCCGAGCTCGACGCTCTGCGCGGCGCGGGGGCGTTGATCCTCGCACCGAACCACCCCAGTCTGATCGATGCGGTGTTGGCCCTCTCCCGGCTGCCGGACGCCTCCTGCGTCATGAAGGACGAGCTGATGCGCAGCATCTTCCTGGGCGCCGGTGCGCGACTCGCCCGCTACATCCCCAACGGCCGGCCGTTCACCATGATCAAGACGGCGTGCGCGGATCTGCGCGGCGGCAGCCAGTTGCTGCTGTTTCCGGAGGGGACCCGCACGGTCCACCCGCCGGTCAATCCGCTACAGCCAATCGTGGGCCTGATCGCCCGCCGCGCGCAGGTGCCGGTCCAAACACTGATCATCGAGACCGACTCGGCGTATCTCACCAAGGGCTGGCCTTTGCTCCGTTGCCCTCCGATGCCGATCCACTATCGGGTGCGGCTGGGGCGGCGCTTCGATCCGCCGACGGACGCTGTGCTTTTCGCCTCGGAGCTCGGCTCGCACCTTGCCTCCGAGCTGACGCGGGCGCGCTGGATCCCACCCTACGAAGAACGCTCGCGCGGGGCACACTAAGCACAGATGTCGTTTGGTTTCATGGCCGGGTTTGGTTCGCTGGCTAGCCTGCGCGGCAAGACCCGCGAAAAGCTCCGTTTCAACTGCGCAACCGATCTAACCATGGCGGAGCATCCTACTGCCCGCTCGGTAAACGCCACACGCCAGACCGGCCACCGGCACCGATGAATCCTTGGATAAGCCCCCGGTGATCGATTTCACGAAGACTCGCCAAGTCGTGCTGATTCCCAGCTACAACCCCGGGCCGAAGGTCTATGAGACGGTCGCCGCCGCCCGCGCTAAGTGGCCGTGGGTGTGTGTCGTGGTCGACGGCAGCAGCGATGGAACGGCCGAGGGCTTGGTGAACCTCGCCCGCGAAGACCAAGGGCTCACCGTCTTGTTGCTCGAGCGCAACCTGGGCAAGGGTGCGGCCGTGCTGCGGGGACTCGAGGCCGTCGCGGGCGCGGGGGTGACCCATGTGCTCACCATGGACTCCGACGGCCAACATCCGACGGACCAGATTCCGGAATTCATGGCTTCGGCACGCGCCAATCCGGAGTGTATGATCCTCGGTGAGCCGGTATTCGACGCCAATGCGCCGCTTCTGCGGGTGCGCGGGCGCCGGGTGTCCAATGCCTTCGTGAATCTGGAAACCCTGTGGGCGGGGATCAATGACTCGCTGTTCGGGTTTAGAGTCTATCCAGTCGCGCCGCTACTGGCGCTGATGCGGCGCCGCCTTTGGATGCGGCGCTTCGACTTCGACCCCGAGGCCGCGGTGCGCCTCGCCTGGCGCGGGGTACGACCGATCAACATCAAGGCGCCGGTAAAGTACCCCAGCAGCGCCGACGGCGGCGTCTCACACTTCCACTACTGGCGAGACAATGCCCTGCTGACCTGGATGCACTGCAGGCTGTTGACCGGCTTCCTATTGCGGTTGCCCGTGCTGACTTGGCGCCGTTTGCGATAGGTAGACGCTCGCTGGAATACCTTCCCGTAAGGCGATCCTTGGCCGACCGGACTAAGGACCGGGCAGGCGCCCCTTGTAGTCATTAAACCGTCGGTCTTCGACGTACATCATCTCGGCGCGTGCTGAGCGTCACAATTAGATCGATGTCCGCGATCAGCGTCGCTGATTGGTAATTCATTCATCAAAATGGTGCTGGCTCACAACTTGTTGCCGCAGGGCACGGGCTACCGGAACCGGCGTCTCAACTCGTTAATCCTCAGTAAAGCGGTTCGTTGATTACCGCGGTCGCGCGGCTTAAGTTCTATCAACACTGTCCGAATTGGATTTCGATTTGAGTCAACCGTTTGCGTGATCCTGAAACAGGAGCACCCGGATATCTTCGTTTGTTTTTTACTGAAGAACTCGATATGAATAGACGCAAGCACATAAAAAATCAACATTTTTTTAGCATAGGAGAGGTTGCGATCGCCTTTCTTATTCTCTTGTTCGTCGCGCCGGCATCAGCCTATCAATCCGACTGGGTCAACAGCAACAACGCGAGCTTCAATGGGGTAAAGATCGAAACCCGTATGTATATTCCCGCGGGCCAGGAGGTTTCGCGGGGCATCATCATATCCGCGCCGGGATACGGCGGCGACCAGCGCGGTTTTGCCACCCGGAAGCGAACCAAGGATGCAGCGACTGCGTGGGGATTCGCGGCCATGGGATTAAAATTCCCGACCGGCAGCTCCAAGTACATCACCGCCCGACTCGGCTCGGGACAGGCGCTGCTGAATGCGATTGCTGCACACGCAACGAAGAGCGGGCACCCGGAGCTGGTCAATGCCCCACTGGTGATGCTGGGCTTTTCACACGGTGGTGCGTTCACCTATTCCTTTACGCTCTGGCGACCGAGCAAGGTGATCGCTTTCGCCTGCAACAAATCCGGTTATGCAACAACGGAGCAGACATCACCCGCGGCACGAGCGGTGCCCGGAATGTTCTTTTTCGGTGAATTCGATGCGGCGAGTGTACGTCCGCGCATGACAAAAATTGTATCGACCAACCGCGCCCGCGGGGCGCTTTGGGGCTTGGCCGAAGACTGGGGAGCGCGCCATCAGCAAGGAGATGCAGTCAACCTAATCTTCCCCTTCTTTGAAGAGGTAATCGGCCTGCGCTATCCGGGCTACGGCAGTCCGCTGAATGGACAGGTGGGGCTGCGAGGCCTGAGTCAGGCGAGCGGATTCCTTGGCGACAATGGAACCTTCACGCGGAACCCCGCGATCATCTCCAAGTACGGATCCTATTCCCGGACCAAGGCCCAGGCCTCGTGGCTGCCGGATTTCCGAATAGCACAAAAATGGCGGGACTGCGTTACCAAGGCACGGACGTGCGAATACGAGAAACCCGGGACTTAGACTTTCGAAGCTCGGACCAGATCGTACAACCCCGGCGGGGCGCCAACGCAGCCGCGTCCAGGGAAACGCTGATTTAAAGCGTTTCCCGCGGGGCCGGGGATGACCCGGCATTTTCAAGCACCGCAAGTGCTTGAAAATGGAGCGATCCGAGGGTCGCGCCTCTCGGACCGCGAGCTGCTTAAAGCCATGGAAGGCTTTAATCAGCGTCTCCCTAGGCCACCTCATGGCCCGCCAACGCCTCCAGCGCCCTGACCAGCGCCGAGTGATCCAGGTCCGACCAACCGTGGCCAGCGCAGGCATTGAAGAGCTGCTGAGCCGCTGCCGCGCCGGGCAGGCTCACGCCAAGTGATTGTGCCCCGCTCAGGGCCAGATTCAGGTCCTTCTGGTGCAGCTCGATGCGGAAACCGGGATCGAACGTCCGCTTGATCATGCGCTCCCCGTGCACCTCGAGGATCTTCGAGCCGGCAAAGCCGCCCATCAGGGCCTGCCGCACCCGTGCGGGATCCACGCCGGCCTTGGAAGAGAACAGGAGTGCCTCGGCCACCGCCTCGATGGTCAGGGCAACGATGATCTGATTCGCGACCTTACAGGTCTGGCCCGCGCCGCTGTCGCCAACCAGGGTGATATTCTTTCCCATCCGCTCGAGCAGGGGTTTGGCCCACTCGAACGCCGCTTCGCTCCCGCCCGCCATGATGGTCAAGGTTGCCCCCTTGGCCCCCACCTCGCCGCCGGATACCGGGGCGTCGAGATACTCGCAGCCGCACGCGCGAATGCGCTCCGCGAACCCCTTGGTCGCGAGCGGAGAGATGGAGCTCATGTCGATTACGAGCTTTCCGGGGGCAAGCCCAGCGGCAACACCTTCCGCTGCGAACAGCACCGCGTCGACGTCGGGCGTATCCGGGACCATGACGATGATGATTTCGGCGCGTTGCGCCACCTCGCGGCAGGAGGCGCACTCGATCGCGCCGCCATCCAGTAAATCGGTGGGCAACGGCGACCGGTTCTTCACCAGATACAGTTGGTGACCGCCCGCCTGGAGATGACCCGCCATCGGGCGCCCCATGATTCCGAGTCCGATAAAGCCGATGTCGCTCACGTTGCCCTCCAAGCTCGATGCGCCCCCTATTTCATGGTGGGCATGTGGAATGCCGCGCCCTCGCGCGTCCCGCTCGGCCAGCGCGCGGTGACGGTCTTCAAACGCGTATAAAATCGCACGCCCTCGGTGCCGTGGACGTGGACGTCGCCGAACAGGCTGCGCTTCCAACCCCCGAAGCTGTGGAAGGCCATCGGCACGGGGATCGGCACATTGATGCCGACCATGCCGACTTGCACGCGCGAGGCGAAGGCGCGCGCGCTGGCCCCGTCGCGGGTGAAGATCGCGGTGCCGTTCCCGTACACGTGCTCATCGACCAAGGCGAGGGCCGTTTCGAAATTCGGGACGCGCACCAGACACAGCACGGGACCAAAGATCTCTTCGCGGTAGATCCGCATGTCGGGGCGCACCTCGTCGAACAGACATCCGCCGAGGAAGAATCCCTGGTCGTTGCCCGGCAACCCATGATCGCGCCCGTCCACCACAAGCCTCGCGCCCTCCTCCTCGCCCAACGCCACGTAGCCGCGAACGCGCTCCAAGTGCTCGGCGGTGATCAGCGGACCCATCTCCGCATCCGGCTCGGTTGCCGGCCCCACCTTGAGCGCCTTGACGCGAGGCACCAGGCGCTCCAACAACGCATCCGCTACCGCGTCGCCAACGGCCACGGCGACCGAAATAGCCATGCAGCGCTCACCCGCCGAGCCGTAGGCGGCACCGATCAGGGCGTCGGCGGCCTGGTCCATGTCCGCGTCGGACATGACCACCATGTGGTTTTTCGCTCCGCCCAGGGCCTGAACGCGCTTGCCGTGGGCGCTCCCGGTGCGATGGACATGCTCGGCGACCGGGGTGCTGCCGACAAAGCTGATGGCGGCGACACCCGGGTGTGTCAGCAGGATGTCGACCGCCTCCCGGTCACCGTGGAGCACGTTCATCACGCCGTCCGGGAGCCCCGCCTCGGTCAGCAGCTCGGCCAGACGTACCGAGGTGGAAGGCACCTTCTCGGAAGGTTTAAGCACGAAGGTATTGCCGCAAACGATGGCGAGCGGAAACATCCACAGCGGCACCATCGCGGGAAAGTTGAAGGGCGTGATACCGACGCAGACCCCGACCGGCTGACGCATGGAGTAGCTGTCGATGCCCTGCCCAACGGACTCGGAGAAGTCCCCCTTGAGCAGCTTCGGCGCACCGCAGGCAAACTCGACCACCTCGAGCCCGCGGATGATCGAGCCGCGGGCATCGCTCGCGACCTTGCCGTGCTCCTCCGACACCAGACGCGTCAGCTCGTCCAGGTGCGCCTCGATCAGCGCCTTGAAGCGGAACATGACCCGCGCCCGCTGCAGCGCCGGCGTGTCCCGCCAGGAAGCGAACGCCGCTGCGGCGGCATCCACCGCCCGCTCCGTTTCGGGCGCGTCGGCGAGCGGCACGTGCCGAGCCACCTGGCCCGTGCCGGGATTGAAGACATCGCCCCGACGGGACGAAGCACCCTCCACCCGACGCCCGTCGATGTAGTGCTGCACGCGTTGGATCATGAAGTTGCTTGGAATGTTGCGAGCCCCGGAAACCCGGTAGTGCACTCGACTTTACCGGTTTTGCGCCGAGAGCTACAGGGGGTGCCCGGCGCGGACGCCAGTGCAGCACTGATACCGGTATGATCCGGATAACGGCAGCGAACAAAAAAGGGGCCGCAATGCGGCCCCTTTTTTCTCTCGAACAGGTTGCGCCGGCTAGGCCGCGTTTTCGTAAGCGACCGGCAGCCATGCCGCAAGTCGCGCGCGCTCCTCGCCATGGTCGATGTCGAAGAAACGACCCAACACACCGAGCGCCTCGTCGAGGCTCTCACACGGCCATTCCGTGGTCACGGTGTGCCAGTTCCAGTCCTCGACACGGAAGCACAGATGCCCGCCTTTTGCCGCGTAGGCGGCATCGTAGCGGAGCTTGAATCCTGTGCATGTCTGCGGATCCCACTTGTACCGAATCGAATTTTCGCTTTCGTCAAACATTTCTGACCATCTCAGTTTGTATAATCTTTGCCCGTAGCGGTTTTTTTTACCCGCCGCTCGTGCCGCCCCGCGCAAACGCCGCCTCGAGAACAATCCGACCGATCATCGACTTGCGGCTTCGTCTGCATCTCCCACGCGATATAAGTGTAGTTCCAAAAAGCAAAAAGCAACAGTTACGAAAACGCAACACTGTCACGTTTAGAGAGCCGGAGATCTCAGATCGAAAGAGAAGGCGGAACGGGCAGAGGTCGTTTCGCCGGCAGGCGTCAACCAAGGACAAGGCAAGTGCACCACAAACTCGCGACCAATGTCGCATAAAGACAACAGTACGGGCGACTAGCCCCAGCCGAGGCCCAGCGGGTCCCGCGGATCGACCGATTCCATGAACGGCAGCTTGCGCTGATTGTGAGTGATCTGATAGATGAGGCCGATCCAATTCCCGACCACCCGCTCGGCGGTATCGTGCCAGGTATTGTCGAGCCGGGAGACGATCCGAGCCTCGGGAAAATCCGGCGGCGCGCGTCCCTGGTCCAGTGCCTCCATGATCTGATCCCGGTGCTCGTCGAGGATCGCGCGCGACTGAAGCCGAAAATAGTGCTCAGGAAACGGCGGGTAATCGTCCCGCGCCCCGCCGATGAATCGCTTGACCTCGCGCTTGTACTCCTTGAGCAAGGACACGGTGTCGTACTCCGGGTGACCCTGAAACAGCACCAGCCGAAAGCCGTCCGTGCTCACGGCAAGGTGAACGCCCGCCTGCTCGCTCTGCACCAGCACCCGCAATCCGGCTGCGTCGTACTGCTCACGCGTGATCTCGTTGAAGCGCGAGTGGGGGACGTCGAACAGCGTGTTGACCGTGCTCACCAAGGGATGAGCCGGCTCGATCACCCGGTGCGGGTAGACGCCCCAACGTTTGCAGCCGAGCGGCAGGCGCCGCTGTCCATAGCGAAACTGCAGCACGGCGTGGGTCGCGAGACAGGAGCACAGGGTCGAGCTGACGTTTTCATAGGCCCAGTCCACCACCTCGATCAGCGGCTCCCAGAAGGGCTCGCTCGAGAGATCCGGTCCCGTGACATTGGCGCCGGTGATGATCAACGCATCCAGGCCGTCCTCGCGAATCCGGTCGAACGGCTCGTAGTAACGCGCGATGTGGTCGCGGGCATCAGGGCAGCGCCCGAGCTCATCGAGCGTGAATGGATGCACGTAGAACTGCGCGATCTGATTGCTCTGGCTGATGAGGCGGAAGAACTGGCGCTCGGTGGCGCCCAGGGCCGCATCCGGCATCATGTTCAACAAACCGATGTGCAGCTCGCGAATGTCCTGATGCAGGGCCCGATCCGGGTCCAAGATGGTCTGGCCCTCCGCGCGCAAGCGATCGAAGGTCGGCAGGTCACTGTGGGCGACAATGGGCATGGGCGGTGAAGTCGGTGTTCTCGGTGACAAAGGTCGTGGTGGCTTGGTGCGGCAACCTCACGCGGACTCTTTTCTCGCGATTGCCGTCTCCAACAGGCACAGGAAATCCTGCTCGTCGCGAATGTCGGCGACCTCCTCGGACGATACCGTGTAACCGAAGGGGCGGGCGATGGCCTCGTAGCGGGGTACCCGCGAGTGAAAAAGCCGCGGGAATACCCAGCGTGTGAAGTCGTCCGGATCGATCTCGGCAACATAATCGAGCTCGCGCACCTTGAGGTAGTCCTTGACCGCCGCCCGCAGAAACTCGGGACGATAGTAGAGCGGCTTGGGATCGGCTTGTGCGCGTTGGATCAGCTTGATCTCGTCGGCCTCCGGCACCCGGATATAGAGGATCAAGCTGTGCTGCGCGAGCAGGTCGATGACGCCCGGCTCGTCGAGCTCGCACAGACTGCCCCCGACATCGTTTGCCAGATTGGCGTAGCCATAGATCTGCTGGGCCTTTTGGACGAAGACCGGCACGTCGCGCATGGCCTTGATCTCCGCGTCGCGGTAGAGGGCCTGCCTGCGATTGAACTCAGCCAACGGCAGCCCGCCCAATTCCGGGTTGCCGAGCTTGCCGACAAAGCTCAGGACCGGACCGAGGTCATCCACCTTGATGTTGTTGCGGATGAAGATCCAATCCCGCCGCAACAGCTCGCGCAGAAATGGCTCGTGCATCGCCTGCGCCTTGATGAGATCAAGGATGTGCTCGTCGAGATAGCGGGTGCCGATCCGGTAGTCGCCGGAATAGTGAAACCAGTCGCTGCGGCGCAGCAGCGCCGAGAGATAGGTCTTGCCGACGCCGGACATCCCGAGCAGGGTGACGCACTTGTGCTTCCAAGCGCGAAATTCGTCAACCGTGAACTTCACCGATCAAGCCCCCGAACGAGTTCGTATTCCGAGTCCGAATGGGTGCGCCAAACGGCACGTCGTGCCTCAGCGGATTTCCGCCCATGCATCGAATTGATTCCAGGCTGGAAACGGCCCGGCATCTTCAAGCGCCATAACCGACTAGAAGATGGCCTATGCCGATACGGCAGTTGACCGGCTTCTCCTTCGCGCGAGGCCCGATGGTAAGCGAGGCCCGGAAGCCTGACCAGCGCCCGAGCCACGAGGCCTCACACACGCCTATTGGCGCGCCTCCAACGTCTCCCACGCCTGATAGGCCGTCTGGATCTCGACCTCCAGCTCCGCCAGGCGCCGTTTCGTCGTAGTCACGGCAGTCCCGTCGCCATGGTAGAGCGCGGGATCGGCCATGCGCGCATGCAATTCCGCCTGCTCGTGCTCCAGGGACTCGATGCGCGCGGGCAGCGCGGCGAGCTCTCGACCTTCCTTGTAGCTGAGCTTGTCCGCGCGGCGCCCCGCCTGACCCGGCTGTCGGGGCGGCTGCGGCTTGGCCACCGACTGACCGGATGATTGGATAGCCGGGGACGGCGTACGCTGACGCAGCCAATCCTCGTAGCCGCCCACGTACTCCCGAACCAAGCCATCGCCCTCGAACACCAGGGTTGCGGTTACCACGTTGTCGAGCAGCGCGCGGTCGTGGGAAACCAGCAGCACGGTTCCCTGGAACTCAACCAGCAGGTCCTCGAGGAGCTCCAGGGTTTCGGTGTCGAGGTCGTTGGTCGGCTCGTCCAGCACCAACAGGTTTGCGGGCCGCGTAAAGAGCTTGGCGAGCAGCAAACGGTTGCGCTCGCCACCCGACAACGCCTTGACCGGTTGCCGGGCGCGCTCGGGCGTAAACAGAAAATCCTTCAGGTAAGACAGCACGTGGCGGCTGGTGCCGTCGACATCGACCCGGTCGCTGCCCCCGGCCACGTTGTCCTGGACGCTTTGCTCAAGGTCGAGCTGGACGCGGAGCTGATCGTAGTAGGCCACTTGCAGATTGGTGCCGCGGCGGATCTGGCCGTCCTGGGGGTCGAGATCCCCCAACAACAGCTTCAGCAGCGTGCTCTTGCCGACCCCGTTGGGACCGATGATCCCGACCTTGTCGCCCCGCAGAATCTGGGTGCTGAAGTCGCGGATGACCGGGGTCGCACCCCAGCCGTAGGTCACCGCTTCCGCCTCCACCACCAATTTGCCGGAGCGTTCGGCGTCACTCACGCGCAGTCGCGCCGTACCTTGCTGCTCGCGGCGCTCGCGGCGCTCCGCGCGCA
>JBGSTR010000234.1:0-2056 GCA_041736365.1 Chromatiaceae bacterium
GCCCATGGCGGCGCACCGGCCGGCGCCGCCGTCCCGCCGCCCTCGAAGATGTCCTGCAGCATCGTGGCGATCTCCTCGGCCTCCGCGTGACGCAGGTTGTAGACGAATAGACGCCGGGTCGGGCCCGCCTGGGTACCGCGGTCGAAATGCTCGATTAAGTCGGCGACAAGCTTGAGGTGCTTGGGCTGATTCGCGACCACGATCAGTGCGTTGAGCCGTTCGACGGGGATGAATCGGACGATTTTCGACAGCGGACCGCCCTCGGTGACCCCCAGCACTTGGGCGATCTCCTCGCTGAGTGTGCCGACGTCGGCGTACTCGATGGGGAAGATTCCAAACGACATACCCTCGAACCAATCCACGTCGAAGATCTTGATGGTCTCCAGCAGGTTGTCCACGCTCATGCGCGGCCCGGAGAGCATCACCACATTGCGAGCCTCGTCGATCTCGACCTTGCTCGGCTCGACGGTGAACGGATCGAGTATCTTCTTGATCTCCACCGCGGATACGTACTGCAGCGGCACCACGCGAACGCCATAGCCGGCGGCACCGGCTGCCGGCGCACCGCCGACCATGGGCGATGCGCCCGTCTGGGCGGCGCGGTTTGCCGGCACCACCTTGTACAGGCCGGGGCCGCGCACCAGCGCCGCCCCGTTGGATTGCAGGATGGACTCGAGAATCGGCAGCACCGCCTCGCGGCTGATCGGCATGGTGGTATGAATGGTGACGCTGCCGCGCACCTCGGGGTCGATTTCGTAGTTTTCGCGCAGAATGTCGCCGAAGATGGTCTTCACGACCTCCTGCAGATCCGCCGACTCGAAGTTCAGGGTGACGTCGCCGGCCCCGGTTGGGGCCGTCCCGCCCCCGGAGGTAGAGGCGGACGCCACGCGTTTACCGCTCCCGATCTTCAGCACCGGCTCGCGCAGGGCCGACCGAGTCGGCGGGGTTACGGAGCCGAATTCCACGCCGGTCGACGAGGTAGCCGGCAGGGGCTCGGAGAGTCCGTAGGTGCGTGCGGCGCGGAAATCCGCCGGAGTGGGCTTCTCGGGTGGCGGAGTAGTGCACGCGCCAAGCAAAGCAGCGATGAGAAGCCATCCGAACCGGCGAGCCCCGCTCGTGTGCAACCGCGCATCCTCCCTCTGCTCTGCCCTTGCCGCCGCCATGGGCGGTTCAGGAGCGGACGTCCGAGACTGCCCGGATCGACCGGAACGATCGCCGTAAGCTCGGGCGGGTTTGGTATTTGGCGCACCCATAGTTACGGCAGGGGGCGTACCCGTAGTTTCCGATCCGTCCGTGCTTGCGATAAACCCACCTTGCGTGCCAGTCGAACCGTTTGCCGAAGTACGCCGATCCTAACCGCATCCGTCTCGTGTCGCCTAGCGCCCACCCTCGACGGCTTATTCCCGCGAACAGACCGGCAGCGCCCCATCGCCTATGCGCCGGACCCGCCAGACCGCGGCGGCTGCCGCCCGCATCAAGGGTGTAACACCGCGAATCCGGCGTATTCCACGACCCTTTTCGCCGCGGAACCCATGCGGAACAGGATACGGAAGTGGCGCTTATTATTGACTAAGGTCAGCAGGTTGCAAGCTTGTTTTCATAGCGGATGATAAGATTGTGGTATCCGGGGCCATCGATTACGGTGCGCGGATTTCCGCCGAGACCGGGCGAACCCAGGCACCACTCGGCAACGCCGTTCGCGATCCGAGTGAGTTTAGTAAGCGCGCGCAGAACAGGAGAATTGGGACATGGCCGAACTACCCGATCGCAATGAGCAGATCCGTCGCGTCCACGCGGACTTCATCCGCCAGGTGGTCGAAACCGCTCGCAACCCCGAGCGGCGCCGGGATTTCGATGTCCTGCTCCAAAGCGCAAGCGAGAACGGCTGGACTGCGCTAGTCGCGGCGGTGCGGCGCATCGCGGCCGGGGAACGCGATCAGCGCGCGCTTGCCGGCCTCGACGACGAGGACCAGGTCATTGCGCTCAGCATCCTGCAAGGTCTGCAGGACCCAGCGACCCTGCCCAAGGCCGAGGGGCGAGCCGACCCCACGCTTGC
>JBGSTR010000251.1:0-1545 GCA_041736365.1 Chromatiaceae bacterium
TTCGGAGGCATCGGCGTGGTGCTGTGGATGGGGGGCCGCGAGGTGCTGGCGGGCAATCTGAGCGGCGGCGAGCTGTCCGCGTTCCTGTTCTACGCCCTGCTGGTGGCGAGCTCGGTAGGCAACCTGAGCGAGCTGGTGGGCGACCTGCTGCGCGGGGCCGGGGCCAGCGAGCGGCTGATGGAGCTGCTGGCGATGGAGCCGATGATTGCCGCGCCGACCCGACCCAAGGCACTGCCGTCGCCCAGCCGGGGGGAGGTAACCTTCAGCCACGTAGGTTTCGCCTATCCCGCCCACTCGGATCTTCCGGTGATCAAGAACCTCTCACTCTCGATCAGCCCGGGCGAGCAGATCGCCTTGGTCGGTCCGTCCGGGGCCGGCAAGACCACGCTGTTCCAGCTACTGCTGCGTTTCTACGACCCGCAATCCGGAAGCATCCGTTTCGACGGGGTCGAGCTACGGGAGCTGGACCCGACCGACCTGCGCGGGCGTATCGCCATGGTGCCCCAGGACCCGGTCATCTTCGGCTCCGATGCTTGGGAGAACATCCGGTATGGACTTGAGGGCGTCGATGATGCGGCCGTGCGTCGCGCCGCCGATGCTGCCAACGCCAGCGAGTTTCTAGACCGCCTGCCTAAAGGATTCGACACCTATCTCGGCGAGCGCGGGGTGCGGCTGTCCGGCGGCCAACGCCAGCGCATCGCCATCGCGCGGGCGATCCTGCGCAACCCGGCGCTGCTGCTGCTGGACGAGGCCACGAGCGCGCTCGACGCGGAAAACGAGCGTCTGGTGCAGACCGCGCTGGAGCGTCTGATGCAAGGTCGCACCAGCATCGTCATCGCCCACCGGCTGGCCACGGTGCGCAAGGTCGACCGCATCCTGGTGCTGGAGCAGGGCCGGGTCGAGGCGAGCGGAGATCACGACAGCCTGATGCGCGAAGACGGGCTCTATGCCCGGCTGGCAAGCATGCAGTTTCGCGATGCGGGAGCGCGGGCGGCTTAAACGCGTCCCGAGCCCGGCGGAACGGGTTCACTAAACGCTGTCATTCCTCGTAAAGAGGGAACCCTTTCGAGAGTGAACCCATTGGCACACATTCCGCTGACGCGCCGCTGACTGAGCGCGTGAGGCCGTCAAAGCCGACGTAGGATGCTCATCGACCCTGACGCGCGCTGAATCCGAGCCCCAGGAGCCGGTCGAACCGGCCGGCGAAGTACATTCCGAAGAGTCCGGTGTAGAAGAGCAGGCTCCCCAGCCATACCAGGTGCAACCCCCACAGCCAGGCGAGTGCACCCGCCGTCAAGCACAGTCCCGCCGTGTAGCGCGTCGCCTGAGCCGCTTCGATCGGCCGACCCAGCCGCCACCACACCAGCGCCCCAGCCGCCAGGGCGATGGTTCCCTTGATCAGCACCATGCCGTGGAGCAGCCGCAGCAGGTCCGGATCTTGAGCCGGTCGTGGCGCTACAGCGGCGACCAGGCCCAGCACTGCGGCGATGGTCGCCACGACGGCGACGACCAGCTTCAGCCGATGGATTGCGGCGGCCGAGGCGC
>JBGSTR010000263.1:0-8867 GCA_041736365.1 Chromatiaceae bacterium
CGATTGATTTTGAATAAAAGAACTGCGGCGTTTCAGCGACTGAAAGGCAGGCACTGGACGTTATTCAGTGAATGCTAATATTGCGACGCGCATTCGTGGTCGCTTATATACTAACGCTCGCAGAAGTACAAAACTTCAGTCAGGTATTATTTACCTCACTGAAACCATTCGCGTTCTTTCGGGGGCACCTCAGGTGCAGGCCCCCTTTTTTGGTCGGTGAAACAAATCTCTATGCCGCTGTTTGGCGTGCCGTTCGACTTGCGCCGTACAACCGGCCAGAATGTTCGTGGTGCGAGTAAGGATTCGAGTGATACACGTCATGGTGTTGCCGGCCGTGTGCGCCGGCTGCACGGGGAGGCGATATGAATATTCTGAGCTTACTCTCGTCATTCGCGAGCTATCATCTGCTGCGCAAGCATCGCATGCTTGCTCCGAGTGGGGTTTTGATTAATCTCACCTACCGATGCAACTCAAGATGCAAGATGTGCAACATCTGGAAAATGCATCCCGAAGACGAATTGACTTACGCTGATTGGCAGACGATTCTCAGTGAGGAGAGTATCTTCCAGAAGATCGTGCATCTCACGATCGCGGGTGGCGAGCCGACTCTGCATCCTGACCTCTCGAGGCTGGTGGCCGTATGTATCGACAAGATGCCGCGACTACAGCTGTTGAGCTTCGTGACGCATGGTTTCCACACCAACCGCGTGTTGGCGTTCACGAAAGAGACTGCGCGTCGATGTAAGGCTCGCGGGATCAAGCTATCGATCACTGTGTCATTGGACGGTGTGGGGTCGACGCATGATGAATTGCGCGGAGTTCCTCATGCGTTCGAGAAAACCTCGGCGACATTATTGGCCCTCAAATCTCTCCAGCAAAACTGCAGCTTTTCATTCGGCGCAGCAGGCTTGATATGTCGTGAGAATCTCCGACGGATTCGGGATGCCCAAAGTTGGTGTGAGATCCATGAGATCGGGTTCAGCTTCCAGCTGATCGGGTTTCATGAGACCTACGTTCAGAACTTAGCTCAAGTCGCCGCGCTGGATTTTGAAGAGACCGATCGGGATGATCTGTATTCTCTTCTCGAGAGCTTGGCTCATGAGCGCGACTGGCGCAAGCCGAAATCATTCCTGAAATCCTATTACTGGGCCGACATGCTTGCCCTTTACAAGCAGGATCGGCTCCGGACAACACCCTGTCCATTCGCGACCGATGCCTTTGTATTCGATAGCTTCGGCGATGTTTACTACTGCCTCTCCGAGCCGAAGATCGGAAACATTCGGTCCGGGAGAAGTCTCGCCGAGATTTATTATCATCCAAACAATGTCTTAACGCGAAAAAACCGTGCGCGCGGCGTTTGTCTGAGCTGCAACAGCGGCTGTTTCGTAACGACCGGGCTTGTGAAAGACCTCACCAAGCTGGCCTGGTTTGCATTGACGGGCAAGCTGGGTCGCGTCGGAGTGTCTTGAGCGCCGTTCAGCGCCAGTGCACGCGAGCTCTTCAAGGAAGCAATCGGATGCGAATCGCGATGGTCGG
The DNA here is from genome assembly GCA_041736365.1 of Chromatiaceae bacterium. Taxonomy (GTDB): domain Bacteria; phylum Pseudomonadota; class Gammaproteobacteria; order Chromatiales; family Chromatiaceae; genus JBGSTR01. Next base: position 1,537 of record JBGSTR010000263.1, read on the forward strand.
TCAACGAGGGGTGCCGGCAACCCACGGAGGGGTCGAGCGCTATGTGGAGGAGCTTGGCGCTCGGCTGGTTTCGCGGGGTCATGACGTCACGGTTTTCGTCAGGACAAACTACGCGGCGGAGCGGCCCACGACCCATCGGGGGATGCGCCTCGCATATCTGCCCACGATCGGAACGAAGCACCTTGATGCGATTGTTCACACCGCGCTGTGCCTATGGGCATCACGGGGTAAGCGGTATGATGTCATACACGTCCAAGGGATCGGTCCCGGGTTGCTCGTTCCTTTGGGAAAGGTTCTTTCATCCTCGGCGATCGTGCTGACGGTGCATGGCCTGGATCAGGAGCGCGGGAAGTGGGGATGGTTTGCTAGGGTCGCTTTGAGTATGGGGTGTTGGGTCAGTGCACATCTTCCGGATGCAACCATCGCAAACGCCAGATGGCTCGTGGCCTATTATGCGACCCGGTATCGCAAGACGGTCCGGTATGTGCCGAACGGCGTTGCGGCGACGACGGCTCGCATGCCGGGTTCTTTTAGTCGCGATCTCAAACTGGATCCGGGGCGCTACTTGCTCTTCGTCGCGCGTTTCGTACCCGAAAAGGGTGTCGAGACGTTGCTGTACGCCTATTCGGGTCTAGAGACCGATTTTAAGCTGGTTGTCGTCGGTGATTCGACCTACAGCAATTCTTACGTGCGCCGTGTACGGCGCCTTGCGGAGCGCGATCGGCGTGTGGTGCTCACCGGCTTCGTCTTCGGGGATGAACTGACGGAACTCTTCTCGAATACGGCATTGTTCATAACGGCATCCCTCGTTGAGGGCATGCCTCTGACACTGTTGACAGCGGTCGGCTACGGCGTGCCTGTCATTGCCACCGATATTCCGGCCCATGCCGAGGCCTTGGCGCGATCCGAGATCGGCCATCTCTTGGTGGCGGCCGGTGATCGGTTTGCTCTCGCTCGCGCGATCGAAGACACGCTCGGTGATTTGGACGGGGCGCGGCAGGCCGCGCGACGCAATCGTGAACGAATTCTCGAACACTATAATTGGGACGATGCCGCTGCACTGACGGAGCAGGTGTATCTGCAAGCCTTGGCGAGGGCATGATCCCCGATGCTCGGCCGATTTTGGCAGATCGCCGTTAGGCGGAAACGGCGTAGCCGAGGTTTCGGCAGATGCGGGCAGCGCAATCGGCGACGGAAGAAGACGGAACCAACGGGTCTGCGGCAAGCGTGTCGGCAATCGCGGAGTGAGACGGGTTTGCGACGGCTTCGAGCAGATGTTGCTCGTGGTTGATGAAGCGTGCGAGCCAGGGGTCGATCGCTGCCGGCTTCTCGGGCGAGGTCATCGGGCCGATCCCTTCCGCACTGACGAGGGTGCGACCCTCCTCGACAATGCCGCGGCGAGTCATGGCGTTAATCTCGAGGAGAGTCGGTTTCGCATTCGAGAGTGCTTCGATGAAAGGGACCACGGATTCCGAGTACCAGGCGTGATAGCGCTGACGCAGACTTGGCGGGGATTGCGTGGGGTCGGCGCGCAGCTCTTCGAGAATGCGCTTCCGCAGTTCGCTGAGAAACATGGCGCGTCCTTCCTGTGGGTTGGTGACGTCGCCTCGGAGCAAACGAAAATACTTGGTGGGTATGGCCCCGAGCGATGCGATCTCATCGGCGCGGACGCCGTCGAGGGTCGTGTTGCGGAGCCTGGCAGGGAGGTCGCGAATGTAATCTCTGCCTTCCCAGTTCAGCGCGACGATGAACCCGCGGTGGTTCAGCCCGGTGTAATCCCAGTCGGCTTGCAGCGGGTCTTGACCTAAGATGGCCGCGGCCGTTCGGACGGTTACCCGGGGAAGCTCGCACAATCCGACGGTTCGCTTCACGCCCGCTCGCATCATGCGTGCAGTGGTGATGCTCAGTGGATTCGTCAGGTTGAGAACCCAGGCATTGGGACACGCCTCGACGAGAACGCGGCAGGTACTCTCGAGCATGGGCGAGATGCGTAGGGCGCATTGAAGCGCTGCCGGTCCAAGCGTTTCATCCGGCACGATGCCGCATGCAAGCGCGACCTCTTCGTCGAACCGACGTCCCTCGCTGCCGCCGTATCGGGCCTGGTGAAGCACGATGCGGGAGCCGCGCACGGCGCGGCGCATGTCGATCGTCCAGTCGATGCTCCAGTTCAGCTTGGAGAGCCGGTTCGAAGCGTACCGGGCGACGATGTCAAGACTCTCGGGATCCTGCCCGTTGAGCATCAAGGCGTGCGGCGGTATTGCCTCCACGCGCGCCTCGATGGCATCGACGAGGGCGGCGGTAAACGGGGTGCTGCCGCCGACGACGGCGAGCTTGCTTTTCACGTTGTTGTCCGGAGCTCGGAAAATGTTCGGGTTGGATCTCTGCTCAGGGAGTGAGCTCCAATGGATCGGCGGGCTGAACCACCCTGTCGAAGCGTGCCACCCGGCTCATCAAGCGTCCGGCGCCCACCAAACCCGCGTCGTCTCCCATCTCCCCAAGCTCAAGCATCCGGTGCCAATCCTGGCCAAGTGCCCATTCGCTTCGAGCAGCCGCCGTCGCGACCATCTCGAGGTAACGCTTGCCGAGGGCATGGGCGAGCCCTCCCATGACGACGAAACGCTCGACACCCACGGCACAGTGGATGCCGGCGAGGACGGGTCCCAGCGGTTCGGCCACTCGGTCGACCACGCGGCTTGCCCAGGGGTCGCCTGCACGGAACGCCTCTGAGATCAAGGTATTGTCGAGTTCCGATTGATCGCCGCGGAGGGCGTGGCCGAGGGACGAACCGGCATAGTCCGCGGGGTGCAAGCGGGCGAGGCGCAATGCCTGATGGCGCAAAGCTCGACCGGAGGCGACTGCTCCGAGGTGGCCTTTGTCTCCGCAGTCACAGACCGGTGCGTTCTCGGAAAAATCAACGCGGAGATGTCCGATTTCGCCCCCGCGACCAGCCGCTCCGACGACCGGCCGACCGTTCAGGAAGACCTTGTGGCCGATGCCGGAGCTGACGGTGACCACGCACATGTCCTCCTCGTCATGTCGCAGGAAGCAATGTCCCGCGGCGCTGAGGTCGTTCGAAACCAGAATGCCTGCCGTCGGCCACAACTGCCGGAGGCGTGCGGCTACCGGCTCCGGCCGATCGTCTCGACCCCAAAGCGTCGGGGCACGCAAGGCAATTCCCTGTGCGTCGACCGGTCCCGGAAAGCCAAGCGAGACCAGCCGCGGATCTGGGTCACCCAAGCGCTCGGCGAGAACACGAACACTCTCGTAGAGCATCGAACGAAGCTCGTCCGCGGAGGCTCGCGGAAACCGATGGAACGACGGGGTCTCCAATCGCGCGGAACGCACCACGCGATCGGAGCCGGTATCATAGACGCCGGCACGCGAGCATGTGCCGCCGATGTCGAAGACGAGGATCCGGGATTCGTCCATGCCGTGGGTTCTTCCTGCTGTCGCTCGGCTCAGTGAGAGTCCAGAGGCCCCCGAGACTCGGAGACGGCGAGCTGCATGCCGGTCGTTGCATCGATCCGTTCAGCTAGCCGATTGATCGCCATGGCGAGCACCGGCCTGTCCAGGCCCTCGACCGATTCCAGGAACCGGGTAGCTCCGATCTTGGTCGGCAAGACCAGGTTCGGTCGTCCGCCCCTGTGCCGGGCAGCCTGTTGCAGCGCGTCGTCGCAAAGCTCCGGACTTAGCAAGGGACAGTAGATGGGTAACCCCAGCGCTGTCAGGAGAGTGAGTACACGGTGCTCGAATGTCGACTCGGTCAGCCCGAGTGTCGTGGCGATCGCCATGGTGAGGGCCATGTCGATCGCGACGGCTTCGCCGTGGGAAAGTCGGTGCGCGGATGCCGATTCAAGCAACGGACTGAAGGTGTGCCCGAAGTCGACCGGACGCTCAAAACTGCGGTCCTCGAACGGATTGTCCTCCAGCTCTTCCAACATGCGGGTGGCGGCCCGCCATACGATCTCCGTGCCTTGGCTTTGCGGACTCCGAAATCCGGTCCGGACCAACGCCTCGGCGTACTGCTCGACGAACTCGAGGAGCTCGGGATCGCATACGATTGCGATCTTGACGATCTCGGCAAAACCTTCGCGCAGTTGCTTGGGCGAGAGGCTCTGTAGAAACTTCGGGGCAATCAGGACATTGCGCGGGCCATGAAAGGATCCGAGGTAGCTCTTGTAGCCGCGAAAGTTGATCGCCCCCTTGTGGCCGATGCCCGCGTCGACCTGTCCCACTAAGGTCGTCGGGACACGGACGTGATCGATCCCGCGTCGGATCCAAGCGGCTGCGACGGTGGTGATGTCCGTACAGACACCACCGCCGATCCCAACCAGTAAGTCCCCGCGGTTGAGCGGTACCGAGGACGCGTGGCTGCAGACGCGCTCGACATGGGCTAAATCCTTGCGGGACTCGTCGCAGTCGAGGACAAGGATATCTGCTCTCTTCGAGACGACGCCGGCAATGACCTCGCGATAGAGGCGGTTGACGGTGGGTGTCGTCACGATCAGGGAGTTCCTACCTTCCGTCCAGTGCCCTAGCGGGCGAAGCGCCCGGGCGAGCATCGCATCCGAGAACACGACGTCTTGTTGCACATGCCGGACAACCGCGGACCGGTACGTGTGCTCCGTCACTGGCTCTTCATCGCTCGGCCTTCCGGACCGGTCGAGGGTGTCGTGGGACGGCATCGGGTTCTACAACTCTACAACGGATGACGACAATGCTCGACGTACTCCTCGAGAAGCACGAAGGCGAGGGGGGGTGAGAGACAAGCCGTCTACAATTCGGTTACCCAGGATCATTTCGATGACCTCATGTCGTGTAAACCATCCTGTTTGTATCGTTTCGTTCGGGTCGAAAGGGTCTTCGGGAAAACTAAATGGCGTCGACGAAGAACAGCTCAAATCTTTGGGTTGTCGCGCCGTACGGTAGTCGGTTAGCGCCGCTTGTGAGTGGATGCCACACTATCCCCATTTATAGCCGTACGTGACATCGGCCTCGGTGATGGGGTCGGTAACAATCGCCTGCTCGAGCAGGCGACGGAAGACCAGTCCGCGACTGCGCGAGGTGCGGAGATTGAACCGGAAGGCGAACTCTTCCAGGTAGGACTGCAGATGTTCAGGTGTGACCGAGCCTCGGTGAGTTCCGAGGATCCACCGCTTGAGAAGACTGGCGATACGATGCACGCCGGGCATGGCGACGTAAGCGGGATCGCTCGCTTTCCGCCATGTTCAACCCCTCCAACCAAAGTCTCATCAACCTCGACCTGGCCGAACAATGGCTCACGCTCAGCACGAACCATTCGACTTGGTAGCGTTGGAGCAGCCCATGCCACCCGATAGCTCGTGCCGAGTGTACGCTTCAGGGTCTTTGCCGACATCCCGTTCTTCGCCGTGGTAACGTGCCACGCGGCCTCGAACCAAATTGTCAGCGGCGTGCGCGTCTTATCGAAGATCGTACCCGCCTCAACGCCTACATCCTCCTAGCACACAGGGCACACCCACCGCCCTCGGCTCGCCCGCCAAGGCTCACTTCTCTCCCCACACGCCGGGCAGATAAACTGCCCGGGCCAGCGCAACCGCTCGAGGTAGCGACCGCAGGCCTCATCGTCGCGGAACATCGTGACAAACTCGCGGTAGGTCCGCGGGTAGTCCTGGCCAGCAACCGGCCCTCGAGCCTCTCGTCTTGGATTTCTCGATGACGCAACCCCTGCATTCTGGGCGAAGTGGCGCTAACCGACTACCCCCTTCCGACATTATGTAGCAACCGCACATAGGTAAGTTCGTTGAGGTGTATGAGGCCTTTCCCGAGGCGGTGGCCTTCGTCCTGGAGACCTGGGACTTGACCACTACAGGGTGCGCCCATGCCCGGGGCAACCGACAACTAGGCGGCGTTCTTTCGGGCGCATCCGGTGAGCGGTGAGAATGATGACCTGGGGGAAGGCCGTCCCCGGGCGGGGGCTGGGCGAGCGAGTTGGCGGCGGGGCGGACGGTCGGAAAGGGTGGTGCCGACGCGGTCGCGTCAGCGGGACAGGCGGTGGAGGTCCGAGCGCAGGGGATTGGCGGCGAAGTGCTGCTTCCAGCGCCGCGGGGTGAGCAGATGGACTTCGCGGGCCGGGTGGCGGTCGATGCGCTGGAGCACGTCGACGAGGTAGTCGTAGGGGTCGATGTCGTGGACGCGGCAGGTGACGATGAGGCTCTGGAGGGTGGCCACCGCCTCGGCGCCGACCTCGCTCCAGCAGAACAGCCAGTTTTTCCGGCCCAGCGGGATGGGGCGCAGCGCCCGCTTCAGGTGGTTGGTATCGATGGGGACGTCGGGGTCGTCGAGGTAGAGAGAGAGGGCTTCGCGCCGTTCCAGGGCTTAGTGCAACGCCTTGGTCAGGGGGTTGCTCGGCAGGAGCGCGGCGCGCTCGAGCTGGGCCTCGGCCCAGGCGAAGAAGGCCACCACGACCGGCTGGGCGTGGGTCTGACGGTACTCGCGCTTGGCCGCGCCGGTGAGCCCCTGGTCGCGAATCTCGGCCTCGATCGGATAGAGCTCGCCGATGCGCTCCAGGGCCTCGGCCACCGCCTCGGGCTCGATGTCCTTGGCGCGCTCGAATCCACGGCGGGTGTGCGCCCAACATTGCGCGAGGGCGATGCCCACGCAGGCCGCGTACTGGGCATAGACCTGGTAGCCATCACTGAGCAGCACCATGCCCGCTTGCACCCGCTCCCCGAGCGCCTCGCGCACATGGATGGCTGCACGCGAGGCCCGGTAGAGAAAGACGATGTCGCCGCCGCCCCCATCGTCGGTGTCGCCCCAGATAGGCCAGAAGTAGCCGGTTTTGAGCTGGCCCTGGCCCTTGCGGCCGGCCTTGATCGGTGTCTCATCCATGGCCTTGACCCGGCAGGCGCGGATGTCTTCGAGCATGGCCACGACGATGGGGGCGAGCAGCAGGGCCAGCGCCAACACCTGCTGGGTCAGCCACTGGCGGCTGACATCGATCCCGGCCGCGGTCAAACGCTGGTGCTGGCGATACAGCGGCAGGTGATAGAGGAACTTGTCGATGACCAGCCCGGCGAGGAAGCTCACATCGGCGCGTCCGCCCTCGAGCACCGCCGCCGGGGCGCTCGGGCAGGACAGGGTGGCGGAGTGCGTGAGCTTGACCACCGGGCGCACGTATTTGAGCACCACTTAGCTGCCCGGACGCTGGGCGAGGCGATGGGTGAGCTTCTCGCCGATGACCGTGTAGGCCTCGGGGGGCAGGTCGGCGATCTCGGGGTTGGGCAGCACGATGGTCTCCACCGGCACCCGCGCGGGATCGAAGAACAGTGCCGGCTCCTCGGCCTCGCCCG
>JBGSTR010000282.1:0-3818 GCA_041736365.1 Chromatiaceae bacterium
GAGCCAGGGCGCGAGCGGCTCGGCGAGCGCCTCGACGGCGGTTGGGTCCGCGAGATCGCAGGCCAGGTTTTCCACGCCCTGCTCGCGGCACGGGCGGCGGGAGATGTTGACGACGGCGTAGCCCTGCACCAGGAACTGGACCGCGACGGCGCGTCCGATCCCGGAGCTGGCGCCGGTGATGATCAGCAGATTCATTGAGCCTCCCAGCGTGAATACGCCCACTGTCCAAGTCCGGAGGAGACGCCGAGCTCGATGGCGTGGATCGCGTGACGGGCAAGCTCGGGTTGGTCGCGCAGGCGCCCCAGCAGGAGGGCGGCAAGCTCCTCGATGGTGACATTGCGGATGGGCAACAGCAACACGTCGCGGGGGAGAAACTGTAGGCGCTCGTCGGCGAAGAGGACGACGACGCTGTCCTCCTCACGCTCGATGCGCAGATGCGGCGAGCGCTCCGGCAGCAGTAGGCGCTCGTCGAGCTGATCGCAGAGCTGCCGCAGCACGCGCTTGAGGATGACGTAGTCGAAGGTCAGGCCGTCGTCGCCGATCTCGGCGGTCACCGCGGCGCGAACCTGGAAGTTGTGACCGTGCAGGTTCTCGCGCTCGGTGGCCGAGAAGATGGTGAAGTGACCGGCGCTGAAGTTCAGGTATTCCTTGCTGATATCGATGCGGGTCAGCTCGGGTGATGCGTGCACGGTCGTCTCCGGTTCGTGGTGTCGCGAGGGCTTGGATCCACGTCGATAAGTGGGGTTCACGGACGGCGATCACACGCGCCGGGCGGCGGCTGGCGCAATCGGATCTATTCTCAAGAGTCCGGCGGCTTGGTCCCGCCAGCCGACAGCCGCGCCCGTCGGCGTTTGTAGCACTGGAGCAGACTCACGGCGATTCCGGCCACGGTCAGCGGGATCACAAAGCCCAACATCGCCACCTCGAAGCTGCGCAGGTGCTCGGCGTGGGTGGCATTCATGACCACGTAGCCGATGTAGGCGAAGAAATAGCCGAGGAACAACGCGCCCTCGCGGCGGCTGATGCGCCCGCCGGTAAAGAAGATCGGCAGGCAGACGACGGCCGTCGCGACCATGATCGGCAGATCGAGGTGCAGCGCCGCATCGGGCACCGCGATCCCGGCGGGTGCGACCACCGCGCCGAGCCCGAGCACGCCGAGGATGTTGAACAGGTTGCTGCCGACCACGTTGCCGACCGCGATATCGCGCTGGCCGCGCAGGCCCGCCACCGCGGAGGCCACCAGCTCGGGGAGCGAGGTGCCGACCGCGACGATGGTGAGCCCGATGACCAGCTCACTGACCCCGAGTAGCCGGGCGATGCTTACCGCGCCTCCAACCAACTGGTTGGCGCCGACCCCAAGCAGCACCAGCCCTGCCACCACCAGCCCCAGATGACCCACCAGCCGACCGCGCCCAGCCGTCTGCTCGTGCGGTGCGGCCGCGTCGAACTCGGCCTGAACCTCGGCGCTCTCCTGCCGGCCGGCCCGGATCGACCAGACGACGTACACGACCAGCGCCGAGAACATCAGCAGGCCTTCCACCCGGCTGACGACGCCGGTGAGCGAGATCAGCCATAGGCCCACCGAGGCGGCGATGACCAACGGCAAGTCCGTGCGCACGATGCGACTCTGTACGGAAAGCGGCACGATCAGCGCCGAAATCCCGAGGATCAGCAGCACGTTGGCGATATTGCTGCCCACCACGTTGCCGAGTGCCAGCTCGGACGATCCGGCCCAGGCGGCCTGGACCGTTACCGCAAGCTCCGGTGCGCTGGTGCCGAAGGCGACCACCGTGAGACCGATCACCAGCGGGCTGATGCGCACCGCCGCCGCCAGTTGGGAGGCACCGCGCACCAACAGCTCGCCGCCACCGACGAGGGCGACGAAACCGATCAGAATCTGGATCACGGAGATGGCGGAATCAGACACGCGGTTGGTTTCCTCGAACGTCAATTATGATCGTAGGGTGGGTGCGAAGCGGACCCACCAAAGCCGCGGGCATGGGTTGCGGACCCACGAGAGCCGCGGGAATCGGCGGATCCGTCGCTGCGCTCCTTGATCCGCCCTACGAGATTGCGCTGGTATGTTGAGAAAGCACCTCGATCGTAGGGTGGGTCAAGCGAAGCGGACCCACCAAAGCCGCGGGAATTGGCGGAGCCGTCGTTGCGCTCCTTGATCCGCCCTACGAGATTGCCCCGCGTTGTCGAGAACGCGCCTCGTATGGATCGAACGGTGTGAGGTGACGGGAACAACGCCGATTTCAAGGTCGTAGGGTGCGTCAAGCGAAGCGGACCCACCAAAGCCACGGACATCGGCGGATCCGTCGCTGCGCTGCTTGATCCGCCCGTCAAGGTTGCCCCGGGTTCGCGCCGGCCGAGGCATTGCGCTGGCTCAAGGCATGCAGCCCGGAAGCCAGCAGCGCGCGACCTTCAGCTCGCCAAGCTTTGCGTCGTAGTGGCTGATGATGGGATGCCCGTCCGACCCGATGGCGATCGAGGTGTACCAGCCCTCGTAGCCGTCGGCCTCCTGGGTGGCGATGGCGAACGCGTTGCAGGCCGGGTCGCGGCAATGGGCTATCTTGAGGCGCCCGTGCGTGCGGTCGTGGTAGCTCACCAGCGGCCGACCGGCGGAGTCGATCGCGATGGAGGTGAAGGTGCCGACGTGGCCGGGACGGTCGAGCGTAACCAGCTTCGCCAGGTGACAGGCCGGGTTGGCGCACTTGGCCACTCGCAGGTTCGCCCGGGCGCGGTCGTGGTAGCTGATCACCGGGCGGCCGTCGAGTCCGATGGCGATCGAGGTGTACCAGCCCATGTAGCCGTTGTTGTCCAGGATTGAGATCTCCGCGTCGCTGCAAAGCTCGTCCAGGCAGTGGGCGACCTTCAGGGCGCCGCGATCCAGATCGTGATAGCTGATGATCGGCAGCGCGTCGGCGCCGATCGCCAGATCGCCGTAGTGGCCGACATCGCCCTGCCAGTCGACGCGGTGGACCTCCGCTTCCAAGCAGGCCGGGTCGGAGCAGTGCGCAAATTTCAGATCACCGCGGGTGGTGTCGTAGTAGCTGATGACCGGCAGTCCGTCGAGATTGACCGCCAGCGCGCTGTACCAGCCCACGGAGCCGGTGGTGTCGACCCGGCTGATCTCGGCGCAGCTACAGATCTGGTCCCTGCAGCGGGCGAATTTGAGGTCGCGCTTGATGCCGTCGTAGTAGCTGATGACGGGATAGCCGTCGGCACCGATCGCCAGGCTGTTGTACTTGCCGACATTGCCCTCGCTGTCGACCACCGCGACCGTGCCGCGGGTACAGCAGGCGTCCTCGCAGTGCATCAGCTTCAGGTTGTGGCGCTCGCTGTCGTGGAAGCTGATCAGCGGTAGGCCGTCCTCGCCGATGGCCAGCGAGGTGTGGGTGCCCGGAATCCCCGGGGACAAGGGCGCGATGTTCGACGCCGGGCTGCAGCCGGGGTCGCTGCAGTGCATGAGCTTGAGGTCGTGGTTGCTGTCGTCGAGATAGGCGATCACCGGGCGGCCTGCGGCGTCGATGCGAATCGAGGAGAACAGACCGACGTTGCCCCGGGCATCGATGGTGCTGATCTGGGTGTCGAGGCAGGCCGCGTCGCGGCAGCGGACCAGCTTGAGGTCCCCGTTGCTGTAGTCGTAGTAGCTCACGACCGGCAATCCGTTGGGGGCGATGGCCAAGGCGCTGTAGTCTCCGACCACGCCCTCCTGATCGAGCGCGACGATGCGCCGCGCGGTGCAGGCCGCGTCCTCGCAGCGGGCGAGCTTTAGGTCGCCGTGGGTGATGTCCTGGTAGGCGATGACCGGC
>JBGSTR010000311.1:0-3986 GCA_041736365.1 Chromatiaceae bacterium
GGCCGGCGAGACAGGCGCGGCGGAGAGCGGGAAGCGGGCTGGGGGGCATTCGGGGTCTTGGACCGGCGTCGGCAACGGGAGTTTCGCAGGCCCAAAGTATGGCAGAAGGGTAGTGCCGACTTGATCCTGCCGCGAGGACGGATGCTGGCGTGGCAGGAGATCCCGCCAGCCCGCGTACGTCCGGGCTGCGCGCTTCGTTCAACGGATTGCCTCACGGGGGGGCTGACTTCCCTCGTCCTGCCGCCCGACCGCGGGAGCATCCCATGAACTGATCGTCGAAGCGCCCGGATTCGGCCGCTGCCGCGGCGGTAGGGGTCAGCCACGCCACCGCGACGCAGTGCGCTTTCCCTGGCAGACGCTCAGGTGTGCCTCCGCGTGCCAGCCCGGCTCGCACGGTTCCGCGGCTTCGGCGCGGACTCAGGCGCACTGCTCCCGATGTTCTTTCGGGCCGCACAACGATGCATCCTCCTCCAGCTGTCGGGTGATCCACGAGAGACTCGTCGCACCCTTGCGGCCGATGAACACGATTACGGAATGGCGCGCCTCGTCTTCCCACGGTTCGCCGACCGTCATGCTCGCGCGATTGCCAGTGGCCTGGAGGATGCAGCGATTCGTGGGTCGCTCCGCGAGGTTGAGGAGCCCTTTCACGCGATAGACATCGTTGGGAAGATGACTGAGCAAGCGGTTGATGCCCCGGCAGGTGATCGGCGCGCCGGTCCGGAACACCACCGAGTCGAACGCGTCGGAGACCACGGGCGACCCCACGGCCCAGCGGGCGGGCTCTGCCACGCGCTCGATCCCGAACAGTATCTCGATCGGCACGACGCCATGGCGTGTTCGCAGGATACGCGCGCCTGGGGAAACACCCCGGATCCAGGCTTCACTGTCCGTACAGGCCTCTTCCGGCGCGAGGTCCGTCTTGTTGAGGAGGACAATGTCCGCGGCCTCCACTTGCCTTTCGGCGAGGCGCCGCGCGTCATCGGCGAGTGTCGAAACGCTTTCCGGGTCGACCAGCGAAACGATCCCGTCGAGCGGCGCATAGCGCTGCAGGTCGGGATCGGCGAGCGCATTGGCAATTTCGATCGGGTCGGAAATGCCCGACGTCTCGACGACGATGTGCTCTGGCGGCTCAGGTCGTCGGATCAGCCCGGCCACCGCCGCCACGAGCCCATCGCTGAGGCTGCAGCATATGCAGCCGTTCTCCAGGGCGATGACGTCATCGTGGCGTGAGCGGATCAGCGCTGCATCGATATTGACCGCACCGAAATCGTTCACCAGCACCGCAATTCGCCGCCCCTGCGCATTGGCCAGCAGGTTGTTCACCAGGCTGGTCTTGCCGGCGCCCAGGAACCCGGTGATGACCGTGACGGGCACCATCGACGCTCAGCCCGTCCGGCGGATCGCCTTGCCGGGGCGGGCATCGGCAATGCGCTTTTCGTTGCGGATGATGGGGGTGCCGTTGACTACCACGTGCCGGAATCCCTCCGAGAGGCGCGTTGGCTCCATGAACGTGGCCTGGTCGGTGATGGTCGCGAGGTCGAAGACGACGATGTCGGCGTCTGCGCCGACCCGAAGGCGCCCCTTGTTCTGCATCTGCGGCACTGAGCGCTCCAGGATCTGTGCGGGTATCAGGCTGCATTTCGCGAGCGCTTCCCGCAGCGGCAAGGCCTTGCGGTCGCGCACGTACCTCGAGAGGAAGCGGGCGTAGCAGCCGGTCGAGCGCGGATGCGCAAAGGCATCCTTCGGCAGCGGCCAGGCGTCGCCCTCCACCAGCGACGCCCCCCTGCTCCAGGGCATGGCGTCCGAGGCGATGGCGGCACCGGGAAACAGCACTGACAGGTCCAGCAGTTCCTGGTCCTCGGGTACCGTATCCGGGCGCATGAAGTGCATGACCACCGGCGTACCCGGCGCGCTTCGCTGCAACTCGTCGATCTTCGCCTGTGTCAGCGGCACGCCGTTGAGTTCCATCTCCGATGCCGAGGGCGCGCCAAACCGTTGCAGCCAGTCGTCGGACCGGAACATCTCTGCACCCACGGTCGTCGATGACGCCCCATAGGGATAAGCCTCAACCGTGATCGGAAGCCCACGCCCGATGGCGTCGCGCAGCAGCTTGGAGCACGCGACGGCATCCCGGGCGGCGATGCTGTTCAAGTGGCAGACGTGCATGTGGCAGCCGGTTGTGGCGGCCAGCGATACCAGTTCCCCCAATGCCTCGAACGAACTGCGCGGCTCGATGACCCCGAGATACCGGACGTGCGTGAACGTCGGCACACCCTCGCTGGCGGCGAGTTCGGCCAGTGCGTGGTACTCCTTACGGCCGTATCCGGGTGCATAGCCTGCGTTGATGCCGATGCCGAGCCCACCCTCCTTCAGGCCAGATTTCACGCGGTCGAGGATGCGCTCCAGTTCCGCGGCGCTGGCGAGGGTGTTCTGCCAGTTCCGTCGCTCGAAGGCCGACTGGAACCAGACGATGGTCCCATCGGGCTCGATGCCCTCCTTCTCCGCGATTCGCGCATAGGTCCAGGCGGCCGACGCTCCATAGTTGATGGGCCGGCCTTCCCGGGCGATCAGGTCGTAGAAGCGGCCGATGGGCAGGATGCCCGACTCCAGCTCCAGCGCCGTGGTTACGCCATCGAAGGCCTGGACCCAGGCGGCGGGGAGTTGCTGGCCATGGGCGTGAAGATCGATGAAGCCCGGCGCAACGATGGCACCATCCGCGCGAAGCGTCGTCGCTCCCGTCAAGGCCGCTTCCGAGATGGCGGCAATCTGTCCGCGCGTGATGCCGACGTTCCGCCGCGCCTCGAATCCGGTTTCCGGGTCTATCACCAGGCCGCCGGAGATCACGAGATCGTAGGGGCCAGGCTCGTCCGGACGCGCGGCGACCTCGCGGGACCACGTCGGGGCTGCGAGTGCCGCCCCCGCCGACCATGACTCCCGTTGCCGCCGGAATCAGGAAGTCTCGGCGGCTCATCCGACGCCGTTCTTCGTCCACTGCGTCCATCGCGACGCCTCCCGCCATGCTTCACGATTCCGGGAATCGTATATGCCGCCGGCGCACCCGAGCCATCGCCATGGCCCGAAAAAGGCCACGACAACAGACTCCTGCTCAAAGGCGGACCGTCATGGACGCCTGCGCTCGCCCAGGTCGACCACGCCGAGCCGGTCCAGCTCGGCCAGCATGTCCAGGAAGGGCGTGAGCAGCTCGTGCACCGGGATGATGCCGCTCATTTTCTGGAAGCAACCGGGCGATTGTGCGAGCGCACCCCGCGATGCCTCGACCACCAGCCCGCGTTCCATCAGCTTGAGGATCGTTCGGCGGATCGCCTCGCGCGAAAGCCCCGTGAGTTCCGCCAATTGCCGGCGGGAGACGCCCGAAAGTCGTTCGATCGGCACGGGTTGAACGCCGGCGATGTCCGCGGGGATCGGACGATCCCGCAAGACGCGCTGCACCCCTGCCAATCCGATCAGCAAGAAGATCTGCAGTTCGGCCGGCTTCATGCCGTAGGCGTGCTGCATCCTGCAGAGAGTAATCGTCACGGCATTGAACACGGCAAACACCGACGGGCGCGCCAAGGCTGCCAGACGCTCGTGGTTGATCGTCGACCGGCGAGCCCGCGCCATGCCATCCATAGGCCCCTCCAAGTTGGGCAGCAAGGTCACCCGGTGGCGAGCAGTGACCTTTCCCTGGATTCCCGCGGATCTTCCGATACACGTGCGGCGGGACCGATCCGCGCAGGCCGACCAACTCCCGCGCCATTGAAGTGCGATCCCTGGAACGCTACCGAGGTCACTCCATCGTTCACATGATCCGCGGCACGTCGATGTGCGGATCGAGGCACTTGCGGAAGGCTTCCTCCGCGTTAGGGGCCGCCTTGTCCCAGTTGCGGCCGACGGCCCGGACGCCCGTCACGCCATTCGTCGCGTCGGTGCACAGCCAGACCGCCGGCGGCACGATCACGTCTCCGGGCAGCAGCCGCCCCGTCCGG
>JBGSTR010000314.1:0-1895 GCA_041736365.1 Chromatiaceae bacterium
CGCCGGCGACTCCGCGCAGGCCGCGTTCGACGCGGCACAACGGGCGTTCGACGGCGCCGCTTCCATCGTGGACCAGCACTCTCCACTGCGCGGTGAGGCGCTGAGCACGATGCGCTCCCTTTCGTCCGCCGCAAACGCACTGCGGGACATGGCGGACTACCTGGAGCGCCATCCGGAGTCATTGTTGCGCGGCAAACGCTGAGCCGGTCTCGTTCGCGGGCTTCTCCGCCGGCGCCGGCGAAGCGCTGGGCGCCAAGGAACGAATGAAGCCGATAAAGCCCTCGCGTGCCGCGCTCACGGTTGCGGCCGGGCCGTGCATCTGTGGATACAGCGTGCCCTCGGGTGTCTGCACCAGGGCGGCCAGCAGCGTCCGGTCCGGCAGCGCCTCGCCTTGGGGACCGACTCCAAGCCCGCGGGCATAGCTGCCTTGGATGGTCACCAGCGTAGCGGGCATGGATGAGCCGTCGATCTGCTCGATCACCGGCTCGACCTCGCCACCGTCGGGGCGCGAGAATTGCGACTTCCAGCGCTCTATATTGGCCTCCAAGGTTCCGCCCTGGTTCATGCCGAAGTAGTACACGACGAGCTCGGCGGCCTGGTCCTCGCTGGCGCCCGGGATACGGTATTGGAGCTTGCGCATGTCGCTCGTGGGGGTTTCGGCGATCCAGTTGTCCGGCAGGGTCGCCTGTAGATCGAGCACTTGAACCGATTGGCCGGCGCTGGTGGCGGCGGCATAAATGATGAGCGCCGAGAGTGCGAGTAGACGCAGCCGTGATGCGGGCATGTTGATTCCTCCGAAAAATGGTCGCTCATGCTAACCCGAGCGGCCGGGTAGTGGGAGTGCGACCTTGGGCGCGGTCGCGTCGATTCGGTATGATCACCCCCGCCATCGTCGGATCACCCTGCTGCCGGAGCGCCAATGACCGATCAACATGACGCCGCCGCGGTAAAGCGTTACCTGCTGGACCTCCAGGATCGAATTTGCTCCTCGCTCGAGAAGGCGGACGGGTCCGGCGTCTTTCGCGAGGACGCCTGGACGCGACCTGGCGGAGGGGGCGGTCGCACCCGGGTGATCCAGCAGGGTGCCGTGCTCGAGCAAGGGGGCATCAATTTCTCCCACGTGCTCGGCGACCTGCTGCCGCCGTCGGCCAGCGCCAATCGCCCCGATCTGGCGGGGCGGGGTTTCGAGGCCATGGGTGTCTCGCTGGTGATGCATCCGCGCAACCCCTACGTCCCGACCTCGCACATGAACGTGCGTTTCTTTCTCGCCGAGAGGCCCGGCGCGGACCCGGTTTGGTGGTTCGGCGGCGGCTTCGATCTGACGCCGTACTATGGCTTCGACGAGGACGCGGTGCATTGGCACGCTACGGCCCGGGATGCCTGCACGCCGTTCGGGGAGGATGTCTATGCGCGCTACAAGGCCTGGTGCGACGACTACTTCTTCCTCAAGCATCGGGCTGAGCCGCGGGGCATCGGCGGACTGTTCTTCGACGACCTCAACGAGTGGGGGTTCGAACGCAGCTTTACCTTCATGCGCAGCGTTGGGGACCACTACCTGCCCGCCTATCTGCCGATCGTCGAGCGCCGCCGCGACACGCCCTTCGGCGATCGAGAGCAGGCCTTTCAGCGCTATCGTCGCGGGCGCTATGTTGAATTCAATTTGGTCTACGACCGCGGCACCCTGTTCGGGCTGCAGTCGGGGGGACGCACCGAATCGATCCTGATGTCGCTGCCGCCCGAGGTGAGCTGGCGCTACGACTGGCATCCGGATCCGGGCAGTTCGGAGGCGCTGCTCTACGAGCGCTATTTACAGCCGCGAGACTGGCTGGGATTGGCCGCGGCCGACCCGCACGCCAAGGTCCCGCGCCGGCGCCCGTAGCAACCGCGATCCGGCA
>JBGSTR010000350.1:0-9262 GCA_041736365.1 Chromatiaceae bacterium
TGCGCGAGCGCCCGATGCAGCTCCGCGATGCGCCGGCCCAGGGTATCGACCAAGGCCCAGTAGCTGACTTGTGCCGAATCGGTCTCCCACTCGTCGAACCGATCGCCATAGGCGGCGGCGAGGCGGCCCAGAAGCTCCAACGTGAACCCCCACAGGTCGCCCTGATTGGCGACGTAGCCTTCCAGCGCGGCCAGGGTGGTCGGCACGCCCTCCGGATCGACATAGTCCACCCACCCGGCGAGCGGGACGATCTGGCTGAAGGGGGATCGGTCGGTAAGATAGCAGGCCATCTCGATTCCGGGATTGATCCCGGGGCGGATGAGACGGTAGCCCTTGAGGAAGAATCGATCGTCCAGCACCGCCACGCTGGTATTGCCCTCCGACAGCAACCGAAGCGCATCGCCGGAGCCGGTTTCGGAGAGCGACGCGAAGGCGCCCGTGTTCGAGAAGACGATCCGCCCGGACCCGAATGGCGCCTCGCCTCCGCTACCGATCGACTCGATGAGTGCACGCACGAAGCGCTCGTCCGCGAAGGCGTCGTAGAGCAGTCCTTGGGCGGAGTGACGGCGTATCCGCGCCAGGGTTGCGGCACGCAACGCGGGTGCAACTTGGTCCTCGGCGACATCCCAGAGGATGCTGAGCGGCAGAAAATAGCCCTGATCGCGCCCGTCCGCGGGGCTCGCGCCGACCAGGGTTAAGAGCCAATCCCGCCATTCCGCTCGTTCGCCTAAGGTGGCTCGGATGCGCTGATTCTTGGTCGCAAACCAGCGACGAGTGCCGAGATAGGCGGGCAGCACCTGACGCTCCAGTCGTCCGATGGCCCGCGCCGTCGGATCGGGACGCACCGTCTTCGCCGGCTCGAGGCTCTTCCATCCCTCCGGCGCGACCAGGGTTATGAGCCGCACCGCCGGCTCCAGGTCCTCGTGCCAGGCGGGTGACTGGGCCTCCTTGGAGAGCAGGAACCAGTAGAAGGCATGTCCGGGCAGCGTGAGCAAATACGGTAGCTCGCCGATCGGCGGGAATGCGGTCTGCCCCAGCAGCTCGACCGGCACGCGGCCCTGAAAACGGCTTAGATCCAGCTCAACCGGTTGGGCCGCGCGTCCCAGGTTGGCAACGCACAGCACCGTTTCGGGCGCGCCGTCGTGCTCGCCCGCGTCCTCGTTACCAGAGACTGTCCCCTCCCCCAGCTCGCGCACATAGGCGAGGATCTTGCGATTGCCGGGTCGCAGGAAATCCAGGGTGCCGCGGCCAAAGACCTTATGCGCCTTGCGCACCTCGATGATCCGGCGCATCCAGTTGAGCATGGAGGCGGCGTCGCGGGTCTGGGCCTCGACATTGACGGATTGGTAGCCGTAGATCGGATCCATTATCGGCGGGAGGTAGAGCCGCTGCGGGTCGGCGCGAGAGAACCCGGCGTTGCGATCCGGCGACCACTGCATCGGCGTGCGTACCCCGTTGCGGTCGCCGAGATAGATGTTGTCGCCCATGCCCAGCTCGTCGCCGTAGTAGACGACCGGGGAGCCCGGCATCGACAGCAACAGGCTGTACATCAGACGGATTTTCGCCGGGTCGTTGTCCAGCAGCGGCGTCAGACGGCGGCGAATCCCGACGTTCACGCGCATGCGTGGATCGGCCGCGTAGGTCTTGTACATGTAGTCGCGCTCCCGGTCGCTCACCATCTCGAGCGTTAGCTCGTCGTGGTTGCGCAGGAAGATCGCCCACTGGCAGCTCGGCGGGATCTCCGGGGTCTGCTCCATGATCTCGACCACCGGATGCCGATCCTCCTGGGCGAGCGCCATGTACATCCGCGGCATCAACGGGAAGTGATAGGCGAGGTGACATTCGTCCCCGTCGCCGAAATAGTCGCGCACGTCCTCCGGCCACTGATTGGCCTCGGCGAGGAACATGCGGTTCTCGTAGTGCGCATCGACCACCGCTCGCATGCGCCGGATGACGGCGTGGGTCTCGGGCAGGTTCTCGTTGTTGGTGCCGTCGCGCACGCAAAGATACGGGATCGCGTCGAGCCGCAGGCCGTCGACGCCCATGTCCAGCCAAAAGCGCATCACCCGGATGACCGCCCTCACCACCTGCGGGTTGTTGTGGTTTAGGTCCGGCTGATGGGAGAAGAAGCGGTGCCAGTAATATTGTTTCGCAACGGGATCCCATGCCCAGTTTGACGATTCGGTATCCGTGAAGATGATGCGGGTCTCGGGAAACCGGCGGTCGTCGTCGTTCCACACATAGTAGGCGCGCTTGCTTGACCCTATCGGTGCCCTGCGCGCGGCCTGAAACCAAGGATGCTGATCGGACGTGTGGTTGATGACCAGCTCGATGATGACGCGAATCCCGCGCCCGTGCGCTGCCGCAACGAAGCGGCGAAAGTCCCGGCGTGTGCCGTAGGCCGGGTAGACGTTGCTGTAGTCGGCAATATCGTAGCCGTCGTCGCGCATGGGCGACGGGAAGAACGGGAGCAGCCAAACCGCGTTGACCCCCAGGTCGCGGATGTAATCCAGCTTCTGGGTCAAGCCGCGGAAGTCGCCGAT
This sequence comes from Chromatiaceae bacterium, assembly GCA_041736365.1. Lineage (GTDB taxonomy): Bacteria > Pseudomonadota > Gammaproteobacteria > Chromatiales > Chromatiaceae > JBGSTR01. Next base: position 2,544 of record JBGSTR010000350.1, read on the forward strand.
CCCGTCCCCGTCGGTGTCGAAGAAGGCCTTTACATGGGTTTGGTAGATGACCGCATCCTTGTACCAGAGTGGGTCGTCCGACAATTCGCCGCGTGATTCAGTCGCATTCATAAGGTCTTTGTCGACACCTCGCCGAAGGTCCTCGATCAACCGCGCAAGTGGCGTGCCCGAGGACCGAGCCGCCGCGTACCTTTGCGTCAAGGGGATTCGCCATCGCCGAAATCGGCTCAAATCCCCCGATCATCGGCTGAATTCAGCCGCATTTGCCCCGCTCCAGCCGGTGAAATCAAGTCCCCGCGAGCGGCACTGTTTTTGCTCAACGCTTGCAGGAAGCCCGGTAGACGAATACTCGACTGTCTCCCGGCCGGCGGCAATACACATCGCAGGGACCCCATTGAGCAGCATCCATTCAGCGACCCGACTCCCGGCAGATCGCGGCGACACGTCCTGCGACCCTAGCCCCCCGGAGCACAAACGCAGCCGGCTGCGGGCAGAGGCCTCGAGGTCACCGAGCTTGCGACCGGATTGCACCACCCGACCGAGGAAATCCTGATGTCCCTGCGTGTATGGCCCGGCCAAGCATATCCCCTCGGCGCCATCTGGGACGGCGAGGGCGTCAACTTCGCACTCTTTTCCGAGCATGCGGAACGGGTCGATCTTTGCCTGTTCGACGCCTCGGGCCGCAAGGAGATCCAAACCATTACCCTGCCCGAGCGCACCGACCAAGTCTGGCACGCGTATCTGCCGGATGCGCAGCCCGGACAGCTCTACGGCTATCGCGTCTACGGCCCCTATGCTCCAGCGTCGGGGCATCGATTCAACCCCAAGAAGCTCCTGCTCGATCCCTACGCCAAGCACATCGAGGGCTCGTTGCGTTGGACCGACGCCCACTTCGGCTATCGCATCGGTCACGGCAAGGCGGACCTATCGATGGATCGCCGCAACAACGCCGGACACATGCCCAAGTCGATGGTCGTGGACCCAGCCTTTAGCTGGGGTGACGACCGACCGCCGCGCACCCCGTGGCAGGACACCCTGATATACGAGCTGCACGTCAAAGGCTTTACCCTGCAGCACCCGGAGGTGCCGCCGGCGCTGCGCGGTACCTACGCCGGTCTCGCGACGACGCCGGTCATCGAATACCTGCAGCGGCTGGGCGTCACCGCGGTGGAGCTGATGCCCGTGCATACCTTCATTGCCGAGCGCACGCTGGTGGAGCGCGGATTGACGGACTACTGGGGCTACAACTCGATCGGCTATTTCGCCCCGGACATGCGCTATTCGGCCACCGGCTCGCTGCGCGAATTCAAGAGCATGGTCAAGCGCCTGCACGCCGCCGGTATCGAGGTCATCCTCGACGTGGTCTACAACCACACCGCCGAGGGAAATCATCTCGGTCCGACCCTGTGCTTTCGCGGCATCGACAACGCCTCCTACTACCGCCTGGTGCCCGAAGAGCCCCGTTATTACCAGGACTACACGGGCTGCGGCAATACCCTGAACATGCTCCACCCGCGCGTGCTTCAGCTCATCATGGACAGCCTGCGCTACTGGGTCCTGCACATGCACGTCGACGGCTTCCGCTTCGATCTCGCCTCGGCGCTGGCCCGGGAGCTGCACGAAGTAGACCGGCTGGGGGCCTTCTTCGACATCATTCACCAAGACCCGGTGCTCTCTCAGGTCAAGCTGATCGCGGAGCCCTGGGACCTTGGCGAAGGCGGCTATCAGGTCGGGAACTTTCCGCCCGGCTGGACCGAGTGGAACGGCAAGTACCGGGATACCGTGCGCGACTACTGGCGTGGGGAGGGCGGCATCACCGGCGAGCTCGCCACCCGCCTGACCGGCTCCAGCGATCTCTACGAGAGCGGCGGGCGCCGCCCGGTGGCGAGCATCAATTTCGTGACCTGCCACGACGGCTTCACCCTGCGCGACCTGGTGAGCTACGACCACAAGCACAACGAGGCCAACGGGGAAGACAACCGCGACGGCGAGAGCCACAACCGGAGCTGGAGCTGCGGTGTCGAGGGACCCACCGACGACGATTCCGTCAATACCCTGCGCGCCCAACAGCAACGCAACCTGCTCGCGACCCTATTGCTTTCGCAAGGCGTTCCGATGCTGCTCGCGGGTGACGAGATCGGCCGCACGCAGCACGGCAACAACAATACCTACTGCCAAGACAGTGCGCTGTCCTGGGTCGATTGGGAGTTGGATGCCGAGCAGCGGGCGCTGCTTGGGTTCGTCCAGCGCCTATCGCGTTTGCGGCGCTCACATCCACTGTTTCGCCGCCGACATTTCTTTCAGGGACGACCGATCAAGGGTGCCGGGGTAAAGGATCTATTGTGGGTCAACCCCAACGGCGGCGAGATGGATGACCCGGATTGGGGCGCCGGATTCGCCCGCGCACTCGGTGTGGTCCTGAACGGCAAAGGTATCCAGGAGACCGATACCCGCGGCCGGTCGATCCGCGACGACAGCTTTCTGCTGTTGCTCAATGCCGGTCATGAGCCGATCGACTTCGTGTTGCCGCCCACCCCCGAGGGCCATTCGTGGCAGGGCTTTCTGGACACCGCAGCGAAGCCGGTGTTTCGCCGCGACGGCCCGTGGTCGCCCGGCGAGCGCTATCCGTGTCAGCCCCATTCACTGGTGCTGTTAAGCGAGTCCGACGACGGCAACGGGGGATCGGGACGATGAGCGAGCATGCGCATTCCATGCCTTTCGGCGCCGAGATCATGGACGATCGCCGCGTCCGCTTCCGGCTCTGGGCACCGGGTGCCCGTCGGGTAGAGCTGTGTCTGGAGGGGCCGCGAGGCCAAACTTTCCTGCCGATGGAGAAGCAAGCGGACGGGTGGCTGGAGCTGGTGACCGACGAGGCCGGACCGGGAAGTCTCTACCGCTATCGAATCGATGGGGAACAACTGATACCGGACCCGGCCTCCCGCCATCAGCCGCGGGACGTGCACGGGCCCAGCGAGGTGATCGACCCCGGGGCGTTCCAGTGGCGAGAGAACGGATGGCGGGGTAGACCCTGGGAAGAATCCGTGTTCTACGAGCTGCACGTGGGCACCTTCTGCGCCGAGGGGACCTTCCGCGGGGTCGCCAAGCGCCTCGATTATCTAGCCGATCTTGGCGTAACCGCAATCGAGCTCATGCCCGTGTCCGATTTTCCGGGACGGCGCAACTGGGGCTACGACGGGGTGCTGCCGTTCGCCCCCGACAGCAGCTACGGCCGTCCGGAGGACCTCAAGGCGCTGATACAAGCCGCTCACCAGCGCGGCTTGATGGTGTTTCTCGACGTGGTCTACAACCACTTCGGCCCGGAAGGAAACTACCTCGGCCTCTATGCACCGCAATTCTTTACCGAGCGCCACCATACCCCGTGGGGTGCCGCAATCAACTTCGATGGTGAGCGTAGCCGGACGGTACGCGACTTCTTCATTCACAACGCGCTCTATTGGTTGAACGAATACCGATTCGACGGGTTGCGCCTGGATGCGGTGCACGCCATCATCGACGAGTCGCGACCCGATCTCCTGATCGAGCTGGCAGAGGCGGTTCACGCCGACGCCGGCGCCGAGCGAGCGGTGCATCTGGTCCTGGAAAACGACGACAATGCGGCTCGTTACCTGCGTCGCCGAGCGGACGGCAAGCCGCTGTGGTACGCCGCTCAATGGAACGACGATTTTCACCACGCCGCCCACCTGTTGGTCACCGGAGAGAGCGACGGTTATTACAGTGACTACGCGCGGGAGCCCGCCGGCGCACTCGCGCGCAGTCTTGCCGAGGGATTCATCTATCAAGGGGAGCCGTCGACATTTCGCGACGGTGTCACTCGCGGAGAGCCGAGCGGGGACCTTCCGGACACCGCATTCGTCGACTTCGTGCAGAACCACGATCAGGTCGGGAACCGAGCGCTGGGCGACCGGATCGGTTCCCTCGCCTCTCCCGAGGCACTGCGGGCGATCCTGAGCATATTGCTGCTTTCACCCTCCCCGCCGCTCTTGTTCATGGGCGAAGAGTGGATGTCGAAGCATCCGTTCCTGTTCTTTTGCGACTTCGGAGACGACCTCGCGCAGGCCGTCACCGAGGGTCGGCGGCGCGAATTCGCCCGTTTCGAGCGTTGCGCCGATCCGGATGCGCGCGCACTCATTCCGGACCCCAACGATGCCGCGACCTTCCTGCGCTCCAAGCTTGACTGGAGCGCGCTGGATAGCGCCGTTCACCGTGATTGGCTTCGTTTCCACCGCGCCCTGTTGGCCCTGCGCCGGCGCGAGATCATGCCACGCCTGCACGGGTTGAGCGGCGACCACTCCGGCCATGAGCCGATCGGCGAGCGGGGTCTGCGTGCGCATTGGATCCTCGGCGATGGCTCACGCCTCAGCCTGATCGCGAACCTGGGGGAGCGCGAGCTGGTGCAACCCGGATTGGCCGGCTTCGCGGCCGGCACCGCCCTGCACTGCCAGCCGGAGGGCGCGAACGCGAACCTGCGGCTCGGAGTCCTCCCCGCTTGGTCGGTGCTTTGGCACCTGGACACGGGTGCGCCCGGCGAGGCGCTCGATGGCTAAGCACACCGAGTTGGAGCAGCTCTGCGCTCTACGCGGGATCGCGGTGGAGTATCGAAACGCGGCGGACCACACCCACCGGGTCCCGAAGACGAGCCTGCGAGCCCTGCTGCACGCCCTTGGCGAAACCGTCGGGGACGTAGAGACCGAGCGCCGCGGCCTCCAGTCGGCAATCGAGCGCGAATGGACCCGCGTACTACCGCCGGTGATCGTGCTGTGGGAAGGATCCGAGAAGATCAAGGCCCATCTCAGCCTGCCGCTGGAGCGCGCGCGCCAATCCTTGACCTGGGTGCTGCTGGAGGAGAACGGCGAGCGCCACGACGGCAGACTGAACCCGGCCGCCGAGGCGTCCGACGAGGAGCGAACGATCGACGGGGTTCAATGGGTCCGCCGTCACGTCCAGTTGCCCGCGCCGCGCTCGCTCGGCTATCACCGCTTGGAGCTGTTCGGCGAAGACAATGACTCGCCCCTGGCCGCCGCGACCATCATCGTCGCGCCAAGGCGCTGTTATGTCGCCGAGGGGCTAGAGTCGGCGCAGCGTTTCTGGGGATTCGACACCCAGCTCTTCGCGCTGCGATCCGCCCGCAACTGGGGCGTTGGCGACTTTACCGATCTCACGCGACTGGCGGAGCTGGCCGCCCGAGCCGGCGGCGGGGTGCTTGCCATCAACCCGCTGCACGCGCTGTTTCCACGCCGCCCGGCGCACTGCCACCCCTATGTTCCGTCGAGCCGCGCCTTCATCAACTGTCTGCACATCGATGTCGAAGCCGTTCCGGAGCTTGTGGAGTGCGATCGCGCCCGCGCCCTATTGGCGGACGACGGTTTTAAAGCACGCCTGCGCGCCCTGCGGGGAGCCAAGCAGATGGACTGCGCCGCGGTCGCCGAGGCCAAGCGTGGCGTGCTGGAGTGCCTTTTCGAGTACTTTCGCGAGCACCACCTAGCAGCCGGCAGTGCCCGCGCCGATGCCTTCCACGCCTTTCGGGAGGAGCACGGCGAGGCGTTGCGGCGATTCGCGCTGTTCGAGACGATCGCGGAGATGCCGGCAGAGGGATCGGACACACCGGCCGATCCCGAGGGTGTCGGGCCGCATCCGCCAGCCGCAGGCTCGCCCGAGGGTGCGGCCTTCGCCCAGCAGCACGCCGAGCGGATCGACTTCCACATCTGGCTCCAATGGCAGGCGCGCCAGCAGCTTCAGGCCGTGGGCCAGCGTTGCCTCGAGCTGCGTCTGACACTCGGATTGTGCCCCAGTCTCGCGGCGGGGGCCGCGCCCGGCGCTGCCGAGGTCTGGGCCGATCCGGGGCTCTACCTCACCGGGGCGGGGTTGGGCGTCCCGCCAAGCGATGCGAGCCCGGAGGGAGAGGACTGGGACGTAGTGGCCTGGCATCCCGCACGCTTGCGGGACGCCGCCTATGAGCCGCTGGCGGCGGTGCTTCGGGCCAATATGCGCGAGGCCGGTGCGTTGCGCATCGACCACATCGCGAGCCTGCTCCGGCCATTTCTCATACCGAAGGCGGCCGCGCCGGTGGACGGCGCTTATCTCGAATTCCCACGAGACGAGCTGCTCGGCGTGCTCGCACTGGAGAGTGTTCGCAATCGCTGCATGGTCATCGGCGGGGACGTCGACGCGGCCGCTCAAGGTCTGGATCGCGATCTCGAGTCGCTCGGCGTGGTCCCCTCCCGCCTGCTGCTGCGCGCGCGAAGACCCGACGGAGGCTTTCTCGCCCCCGACGAGCTTGATCCGACCGCGGCGGTGACCACGGCCACCCATCGCCTCCCCCCGCTTGCGGGGCTGTGGCGCGGCACCGACCTCGAACAACGGCGACTGCTGGGTCTGTTCGCGGATGACCACGCCTACGAGGCGGCGCTCGTCGCCCGCAGCAATGATCGAGCGCGGCTGTTTCTGGCACTGGATCGCGAGGGGCTGCTACCCGAGCACGAGTCCGCCGACCCCGTATTGGTGCCCGAGCTCACGCCCGCGCACATCCGCGCGGTCTACCTGTATCTGGCGCGCTCACCGGCCAAGCTGCTCCTGATCCAGACCGCCGACCTGCTCGGCCAGATCGAGCCGGTCGAGCTGCCGGGCGCCGGCGACGCCTATCCGAGCTGGCGCTACCGTCAACCGCTGGAGATCGAGCGCTGGGCGGAGCAGCCGCAAAT
>JBGSTR010000375.1:0-4767 GCA_041736365.1 Chromatiaceae bacterium
ATAGGTGCGCATAGCGATGGCGATGCCCAACCGATTGTGGAAAGGCGACGCAACGTCCTGCTTCACCGCCACGTCCCAGCGGCTGACGAAGAGCGACAACACCGACGCCACGTTCGGATCGAGCCCGGCCGCCAGCCGGCGCTCGATGCCGCGCAGGTAGGCCTCGGCGGCGGCCAGCACCTGTTCGCGCGAAAACAGCAGCGTGACGTTGACCGGCACGCCATCGAAGATGGTTTCCTCGATGGCTTCGATGCCCTCGGGTGTGCCGGGGATCTTGATGAACAGGTTGGCCTTGTCGGCCTTCGCATGCAGCCGGTTCGCGTCCCGGATGGTGTGAGCCGTGTTGGCGGCCAGCAGCGGTGAGACCTCGAGCGACACCCAGCCATCCAGGCCGTCGCTGGCGTCGAAGACAGGTCGGAACAGATCGGATGCTCGCGTCAGGTCTTCGAGGGCGAGCTCGAAGAACAGGTTTTCGTCCGACAGACTCGTGTCGGCGAGCACGAGGATGCCGGCGTCGTAGCTGTCGCCCGCGCTAATCGCGTGCTCGAAGATGGTCGGGTTCGAGGTCAGACCGGTCACCGACAAATCCCGGATGTAGCTTGCCATGGTTCCGCTGTCCAGCAGCGTGCGCGTGATGTTGTCCAGCCAGAGGCGCTGGCCGAGCTGGTGGAGTGCCTGTGTGGGGGTCATGTGTACAGTCCTGGGTTCAGCCGAATTCGGGGTTGCGGCAACGGCCGCCGGCGGCGATGAATTGATCGGCCTCTGGCGGACCCCAGGTTCCCGGCGCATCGACGATGGCCGGGGGATGTTCCGACCAGTACCGGATCGACCACGGCCCGGGCGGCTTCGATGGCGCCTTCGCGGCAAACAGCGCACCGTCACCGGCCATCGTGTCGGTCAACAAGCGCTCGTAGGGCGATTGCTCGGCGGGCGCCTCTTCGAGCAGCGTGAGCTCGCACTGCTCGCCGACGAGCTCCTTGCCAGCCCGTGTAACGCGCGCGGCCAGCGCGATCGTCGAATGCGGCGATACGTGAAGGCGCACATAGATCGCATCGTCGCGCGCCGCCGAGTCGCCAAATAGGTTCTGCGGCGGGCTTATAGCCGCACCAGCACCTCGCGGGCCGCGGTTGGCAGGCATTTTTCCGAGCGCAGTTACCAGGCACGCTGCCCCAGGGCCAGAGGAATCGATGTGCAGGCGCAGGGCACGGAAGATCTCGACAATGGTGTACTTCTCGAGGTCGTGCAGGCTTCGCAACATGGCAGTTGTGCTTTTACAGGGTCGACCGCCGTCATCGACCCCGATTGATTTCGTGACGCCGGGCGCGCGCGACGTCTGCCGGAGTCGGCGATCGATCCGGCATGCTGCACTTTGTCGCCTGGCAACCGATTTGTCTGTGCGCTGCCGTACGCTGACGATCTCGACCTGCTGCCAATGAAGGTAACCGTTCGGACCCTCCCTCGAAAAAGCAGCCGAGTACGAGACAAATTTAAACAAGCATGGCAAGATCGCGCGGCAACCGGAGCCGGCGCAAAGGTGCTGGCAGGCGTAACGTGCCCAACGACGTGCAGCTGTCTCGTTTCGATCTCTCTCAGCTCGACGAAGGCTATCTGGCGAAGCTGCCGGAGGAGCAGTTACGCGCGTTGTCGGCAAAGTTGCTGGCGGATCTGAAGGCCGCACACGAGCGGCTCGATCAAAATCCGAGCAACAGTTCCCGCCCACCGAGCAGCCGCGCGCCTTGGGAGTTTGAGTATGGGGGCGAGCGGCCTGACCAGCCCGAGCCAGGCAACGACACCGATGAGGCGGCTTCTGGTGGGGATGAAGAAGCGCAGAAGCCACCGGAGAAGAGTGAGGGCCAACCGCGTTCAACCAAGGAGTCGGCAGAGCAACGTGGTGCCGGACAGCGCCCCGGCGCCCCGGGACACGGGCGTGTGCAGCAGCTACCCATCGAACAAACCCATCACCACCACCCGGCGACCTGCGCCGGCTGCGGCGCGGCGCTGTCGACGCCGGAGACGGTTCGCGCCCATGCCGGCTATCTGGTGATCGATCTGCAGCCCCCGTCTTCTGAGCGCGCCGGTTTGGAAGTCGTTCAGAGCAAGCACCTCTACTACGAACGCGGCTGTCGCTGTGGGCACCGCAGTCGCGCCGAGCCTGGGCAGTGCCCCGATGGTCCGGCCTGGACGGTGCGCTTCAGCGACCGCCATCTGGCCGGGCCGATGCTGGTGGCGCTGATCTGTGCCTTGTCACTGCGCATGCGCCTCTCGCGCCGCCGCATCCAGGAGTTCTTCGCCGACTGGTTCGGCTTGCAGCTGAGCGTGGCGACCATCAACCAGTGCTGGAAGGAGCACGGCCAGCTGCTGTGGCTGTGGGTGTTCACCTCGGCCACCACCACCGTGTTCACCATTGGCCGGCGTACCCAAGCGCTCCTCCATGGCCTGCTCGGCAGCGCACTCGCCGGGTGGCTGATGAGCGATGGCTACTGGGCCTACCGCGACTATGACAACCGCCTGCGCTGTCTGACCCATCTGCTGCGCAAGGCCCGCGGCCTGCAGGAGAGTCTGGACCCTCAGCCCCGGGAGCTCGGCAACGCCTTGCACCAGTGTCTCGAAACGGTGATGGACGCCGTCTACGCGGCGCGAGAAGGTCCCCCACCGGTGGCGCTGCGGGCACAACACGCCCACCAGATCAACGCCCTGTTCGAGCTGTGCTTGCGCCATGCCGAGGCCAAGCACGAGAAGACGCGCGCGTTGGCCCGCGAGCTGCTCAACGATTGGGACACCTTCTGGGTCGTGCTCGATCATCCCGAGCTGCCGCTCACCAACAACACCGCCGAGCGCGCCCTGCGCCATTGGGTGATCGCCCGGCGCATCAGCTACGGCACCCGCAACCCGCAGGGCTCGCGCGCCTTCACCCTGCTGGCCAGCGTCATTGAGACCTGCCGCCAGCGCGGCCACTCACCCTGGTTGTACATTGCCGAGACCGTGCGCGAGCGCCGCCGCGGCAATCCCGCGCCCGTTCTCCCCGCTGCCGTTGCCTGAATGCGCACTATGCAATCGGGGACGAATCGGCTGGGGGGACCGAACGCTTACCAATGAAGATAAGCGGGCGCCCCTCCCCCAGTCGCCGCTCTTGCGACAGAACCCAAACAAACATTAGTCCCTGCTGCTAGGGAGTCGCTGATCAAATGCCGTCCTGGCATTTAATCAGCTCGCGGTCCGAGAGGCGCGACTCTCGGACCGCTCCATTTTCAAGCGTTTGAAACGCTCGAAAATGCCGGGCCATCCCTGGCCCGGACGGGAAATGCTTTAAATCAGTGTTTCCCTAGCTTCCGCCGAAAAGGCTGCGAAGTTTACTCAACTGATGTTCGAATATTCCAGGCTTGTGAAGATCTGCGGGCTTCTCATCAGGACCAAGGGGCAAGATATGTTCAAAATAAGTCCCGCTCAGAATATGGCGCAGAATTCCTTCTCCCAAAAACGTTTCGTCGTTATTCAATGTACGCGTTGCACGGAGCAAACGACGAATATCGTACTGACCAGGAAATATATCGGGCACCTGCTTCTTGATCCCGAGCAGACTGTATACCCCGATACGGGCCGTTCTGACCGAGCTCTCCAACGTGAAGACCACGTCATTATGGGTTTCCACAAACTGACCCAGACAAGCAAGGTTGGTGCTGCCATCAGGCACAACCCATGGTCGATCGCCTTTGGCGCGCGGCATGAATTGACCTGTGATGTAAGGCATCAGTGCGGTGCGGACTTTGGTCGCGGCAATTACTTCTGCGACCTGATCGATCAAGCCAAGGTGGAAGCACATTTCAGTCAGTATTTCCTTTCCGGTGCATTCCGGCATAGGCTTTCCGACGTAATCTCCAGGCTTATCCATTTTTAACGCATATACCCACATCACAATCACATCACCGGATTGGTTCGGGAAATGTGGCTGGCGATTGACGGTGAAGCTCATCAACCAACTTGAATCAGTAAAGGTAATAATGCCTCCAGTGACCGTTTTACCTGAGTAAGGATCATTGACCGACAACGCTTTGAGCTTTTCCATCAGTGGCGAGGGTTTACAAGTCAGCGTCGCCGATTCCCATGTTGAGGCCGGCACATTGCCGCAGAATTTCTCCGGCCGACCGAAAACCGGAGATTTCCGGGCAAGGTTTTTCCACAACTGCCACCCCGAGTCGACATCCTGATGATGATTACCCACCTTCAGCTTCGGAACCGTGTCGCCGTCACCATAGGCCGTATCCTCAACTATTGAGCCGGTAGTGACGAAGATCAGATCGCGTGCACCGAGCTGGATTTTCTCGTCCCCATTACTTCTGCGGCATTTGATCGCGTTAGCAGTCAAGGTCTCGCCGTTGGTATTTATCTCCAAATCTGACACGATCGTCCCGTACTGGATTTTTACGCCCCTGCTCTTCAGCCAATCCATCAACGGGACGACGAAGCTGTCGTACTGATTATATTTAGGAAAGACGAGTGACGTCATGTCGTTTAGCCCGTCCATAAGGTGGAGAAATCGGTGCATGTAAAGTTTCATTTCCAGCACTGAGTGCCAGTTCTGGAAAGCGAACATGGTGCGCCAGAACATATAGAAATTGGTCTTAAGGAAATCCTGGATCCGTGAAGTTAATGAGCCGATGACTCGCGCGATTGAATACGACGTCTCGCCTGTTACGTCAGCGGGCAAGATTGAGCCGCCGAGAGTGCAGATGGCTGGGAGAACGCGGTTCTTGGCAAGCCAATGCGTCC
>JBGSTR010000376.1:0-4595 GCA_041736365.1 Chromatiaceae bacterium
GGACGCATTGGCTTGCCAAGAACCGCGTTCTCCCAGCCATCTGCACTCTCGGCGGCTCAATCTTGCCCGCTGACGTAACAGGCGAGACGTCGTATTCAATCGCGCGAGTCATCGGCTCATTAACTTCACGGATCCAGGAATTTGCCTCCAGTATAGGAGCAAACTGATTAAATACGTAGTAATTTTCTGTGCGTCTGAATGGACATGATCATTCCGAAGCCGGCCATCAATGTCACCATTGATGTCCCGCCGTAGCTGACCAGCGGCAACGGAACGCCTACCACCGGCAGCAGCCCGCTCACCATTCCGGTGTTCACGAAGACATAGACGAAGAAGACCAGCGACAGTCCGCCGGCCAGCAACCGGCCGTAGGTGTCCTGGGCGTTCACGGCGATCACCAGCCCGCGGATGATGATGAACAGGTAGACGGCGAGCAACGCCAGGATGCCGGCGAACCCAAACTCCTCGCCAATCACCGCGAAGATGAAATCGGTGTGCCGCTCCGGCAGGAACTCCAGGTGCGATTGGGTACCGTTCAACCAGCCCTTGCCGTAAACCCCGCCCGAGCCGATGGCGATTTGCGACTGAATGATGTGATAACCGGTACCTAGAGGGTCTGACCCCGGATCGAGAAACGTCAGCACTCGGTTGCGCTGATAATCGTGCATATTGAACCAGATCAATGGGGCAAGTATTGCCGCCACACCCAACAACAATGCGATCAACCGCCAGCTCATGCCCGCGATGAAGAGCACCATGATTCCGGCGCTGGCGACCAGCAGCGACGTCCCCAAGTCCGGTTGCCTGGCGATCAGCAGCACCGGCAGGAGGGTGAGTCCCGCCGCCACCGTCACCCGCACCAGGCCCGGCGGGAGCGGCCGGTTGGCGAGGAACCAGGCAAGCATCATCGGCACCCCAAGCTTGAGGACCTCGGACGGCTGGAATCGCACTACGCCGAGATCGAGCCAGCGTTGAGCGCCCTTGCCGATCTCCCCGATCACCAGCACCGCCACCAGCATCAACAAACCCGCGAGGTAGAGCGCCGGCGACCACCGGCGCAGCTCCGCCGGGGGGACCTGGGCCACGCCGAGCATCAATGCGAAGGCGATCGCGAGGCGCACCAGCTGCCGCTCCACGCTGCCCATGTCTTGATCGGTTGCGCTGTACAGGACGACCAGCCCGAACGCGCAAAGCACCAACAGGCCCAGCAACAGCGGCACATCGACGTGCAGTCGCGCCAGTAGCCCCATCCCCGCGGCGTCGGTCTCGTCCAGGCTGGATGAAAACGAACGCTTACTCATCCGACACCCCGTCGTTCTCCACCAGCGTCGAGCCGCCGAGATAGGCGTCCATCACCTTGCGCGCCACCGGCGCCGCGACGGACCCGCCGTGCCCGCCATTCTCCACGATGACCGACACGGCGATCCGCGGGTCGTCGGCCGGGGCGAACGCGATGAACAGCGCGTGATCGCGCATGCGCTCGGTGATGCGCGCCGCGTCGTAGCGCTCGTTCTGGCCAACCGTGAATACCTGTGCCGTTCCCGTCTTGCCCGCGATCCGATAATCCGGGGTGCGGATCGCCTTTGCGGTGCCGCGCGGGCTCTCGACCACCTGGGTCATGGCGCCGATTACCTCGTCCCAATGGTGTGGATCTCCGACCTCGACCGGGCGCGACACCAGGGGCGTCTGCTGTTCTCCGGTCACGCCCGTGATCCCTGTCGCGCGGACCACCCGCGGCGCGATGAAGTGGCCGCGGTTGGCAATTGCCGCGGTCGCGGCGGCCAACTGCAGCGGCGTTGCCAGGAAGGCGCCTTGACCGATCCCGACGATTAGCGTCTCGCCGGGGAACCACACCTGCTTTCGCACCCGTTCCTTCCACTCCCGCGAGGGCAACAACCCGCTCAGCTCTCCGGCGACATCGATCCCGGTGCGAGCGCCGAACCCGAGCTCGGCGAGGTAATCGTGCAACCGATCGATACCGATATCGTGTGCAAGGTCGTAGAAATAGACATCGCAGGACTGCACCACCGCCTGCTCCAGGGCCAGGGTTCCGTGCCCGCCGCGACGCCAGCAGCGGTAGCGGTGACTCTGGTTCGGTAGCTGGTAGAAGCCGGGACAGTACTTGGTATGGCGCGCGTTCGTAGCCCCGACGGCAAGACCGGCGAGTGCAATAAAGGGCTTTACCGTCGAGCCCGGGGGATATTGCCCGCGCACGGCGCGATTGAACAGCGGCTTGTCGGGCGAGTAAAGCAACGACTCGTAGTCGCTTTGCGTGATGCCCTCGACGAACAGATTGGGATCGAAGCTCGGCTTGCTGACCAGCGCCAGCACGCCGCCGCTGCGCGGGTCGATCGCGACTACGGCGCCGCGATTGTCGCCCAGGGCCTCGGTCGCCGTGCGCTGGAGATCCGCGTCGAGAAATAGGTGCAGGTCGCGTCCCGGCACCGGGGCCTTGCTCTCGAGTGTCCGCAGCACCCGGCCGCGGGCGTTGATCTCCACTTGCTGGTAGCCCACATGGCCGTGCAGATCCGCCTCGTGCGCCTTCTCCACGCCGCCCTTGCCGATAAACCGGGTTCCGGCGTAGTCGCTGGTGTCGATCCGTTCCATCTCCTGCTCGTTGATGCGCCCGACGTAGCCCAGGACATGGGCCATCCGCTCACCCAGCGGATAGGTTCGAATCAGCTCCGCGCGCACGTCCACCCCCGGGAAGCGGTGACTGTCCACGGAGAAGCGGGCGACCTCGAGCTGGGTCAGGTTGAGCCGGATGGGCACCCCCTGGAAGCGCACGCGCTGCCGCAGGAGACGTTCGAAGCGCGTCCGATCCTTTTCGTCGATGGGAACGATGCGGGCGAGCGCGTCGATGGTGCCCTTGATGTCGTCCACCTTCTCCGGCGTGATCTCGAGCGAAAACGACGCCTGGTTGTCGGCGAGCAACAGGCCGTCGGCGTCGTAGATCAGCCCGCGGGTCGGCGCAACCGGCTGCACCTTCACCCGGTTGTCCCGAGACAGCACCGTGTAGTGATCGTGCTTGCCCACCTGCAGGTGCACCAGGCGCGCCAGCACCACCAGCATGGCGGCGAGCACCAACGCGCCGGCCAGGGTCGCCCGTACCCCCACCAGACGGCGTTCGCGGCCGGGATCCTTGAAGGTGGAATCGAGCATGCTCAGAACATCCCCGCGCGCCGGCCGAGATCGCGCAGCACCGCGTTCAGCCACGGCCAGAGCACCAGACCGAGGAACGTCGGGATCCAGTAGGTCAGGGTCGGCGTCGGCTGACCGGTGGCGCCCAGCACCCACAGCGACAACAGGCGCTTGACCAGCAACAACATCCACACGAAGACCGCCTGCTGCCACACCGGAAACACGACGATGCGGCGATGCAGCTCCGCGGCCACGAAGGCCACCACCGACAGGCCCAAGGCGTGCTGGCCGAGCACGGTGCCGGTGGCGATGTCCAGGATCAATCCCGCCGTGAACGCCGAGAACACGCCGAACCGCTCCGGGGCCGCCAGCGCCCAGAAGATCACGGTCATGGCCACCCACTGGGGCCGGAAGTCCTCCGCCGAATCGGGCATCGGCAGCACCGTGAGGAACAGCGCGATCCCAAGGCTGAGCAGGATCGCCCAGAGACCGGTCGGGTTGGTCCGCGTCATGGAGTCGTCGCTCCGCCCGGCACCGCCCCGCTCTCGCTCGTGGCGTCCCTGGTCGACTCCGGGCTCAGGGTCCAGACCAGGAGCACCTCGTGGCTGCGGTCCAGACGCGCGGTGGGTACGGCGATCACGGTTGTGAATGGATTGTCCGACTCATGGCGGACGGCGGTGACCCGCGCCACCGGGTAGCCGCGCGGAAAACGCCCGGCCATTCCCGAGGTCACCAGCAGGTCGCCGACGCGCACATCGGCGTTCTTCGGAATGTGCAGCAGCTCGAGCTCCTGGCCGACGCCGACGCCGGCGGCAATGGCGCGCATGCCGTTGCGGGTGACCTCCACCGGCAGCGAGTGCTCGGAGTCGGTAATCAGCAGCACCGTCGAGGAGATGGGCGTGGTGCGAATCACCTGGCCCATTACCGCGTTGGCGTCAAGCACCGGCTGTCCGACGAAGACACCGGAGCTGGAGCCCTTGTTGAGCATTACCTGCTGCCGGTAGGGATCGAGATCAACCGCCAGGATCTCGGCAATCAATACCCGTTCGCCGACATTAAACGACGATCCAAGCAGATCGCGCAGCCGCATATTCTCCGCCTCGAGCGACTGAAACTGCTGCAGACGCCCGCGCAGGATCAGATTCTCGCGTTGCAGGCCGTCGTTCTCGGCGCGCAGCTGCTCCTCGTTGGCGAGCTGGCCGCTGGCCGTGCGCGCGATGCGCGCCGGCAGCGAGGCTGCGTAGAGGATGGGATAAATGGCCACCGAGACGGCCGAGCGCAGCGCATCGAGGTGACGATAGCGATGGTCGGCGACGATGAGTCCCACTGCCAGCGAGACGGCCAGGAACACCCGGATGACCGGCGAGGGACCCTGGACGAACAGCGGTTTGATGGGGCTGGCTCCTTTAGCACGGGCCGGAAGTCGCCGAGCTGCCCGCCGGGCGCGCCGACGT
>JBGSTR010000384.1:0-11131 GCA_041736365.1 Chromatiaceae bacterium
CCAGGGTGGTGGCGACGCCGCGGCGCGCGCTGGCGCAGAGCGCGGCCTGTAGTGGATCGTCGGGGACATAGTAGGGAGTCGTTATGACCAACTCGCGTCGTGCACTGTACATCAAGGTCTCGAACATCTCGGGCATGGCGGAATAGCGTACCGTGGGGCCAGTGCCGACGACTTGAGCGATCAGCCCACCGGAGGGTTCCACCATCGGCCGCCGCAGCAGCTCCTCGAGATCCTCGTTCACGTGCGCCATCCAGTCCGCCGCGAACAGATGTTGATTCTGGCGTGCGATCGGCCCCTCGAAGCGAATGACCGCATCCACCCAGGGTGCAAACTTGGCTTTGATCCGAAACTCGGGGTCGGCGCAGTTCTGACTGCCGCAATAGGTGATTCGATCATCGATAACGACGATCTTGCGGTGGTTGCGCAGATCGACGCGACCGCTCCGCAGCGGCAACAACGGATTGCCGATCGGCAATGCCCGCGCAAGGCGGATTCCGGCGGCTTGCATCGCTTTCCAATGCTCGGAGCGGATCATCAGTCTCGAGCCTAGATCGTCCGCCATGGCACGGCAGGTCACACCGCGCGCGGCCGCTCGTTTCAACGCCGCCACGATCTTGCTGCCGTTGTTGTCCGGCAGCCAGATGTAGAAAAGCAGATGGACGTGCTCGCGGGCCGCATCGATGTCCGCCACCATGCAATCTATGGTCGCGTTCGAGTCGGCGAGCAGGCGTCCGCGGTTGCCGTTGATCGGCTCGAAGCCGCTGATCGAGTGTCCGACGCGAAACAGATGTACGTGCCGTTTCGGAATCTCCGCCCAGGCGTCGGCCGCGTCGGCGGCCCCGGGTAGTTGATGAGAAACGGCTCGGATACGCTCGAAACGGCGGCGACCCAGGCTCACCTCGCCGAGCAATAGGTAGGCAACGATGCCGGCAATCGGCACCGCCGCGATCACCACTACCCAAGCGATGCGGGAAGCCGGGTCCCGATGCGGGCGCAACAACACGCGCACGATCAGCGCGAATTGAACGAGGATATGAAGCGCGACAAAAGATATCGCGGAAAAGCTATATGCGATCAATGGCTTAAAATCAAGATTCCATGCGATGCGTGCGGCGCAGTCGCCGCGTGCGTGTCGCCTACGTTCTCGTCAGGACGCGGAGGCAACCCGGTCGTCCGCCGCGCCGGCCTTGCGCGCGGCCAAGGCCACGAACAGGTAGGACCAGCCGTTGAAGATCAGCTCGATAGCGACGAACAGGCCGATCACCCAGAGGCCGGACGCCGGCCAAGCGGAGAGGATCATGCCGCCGAGCACGACCGAGATCACACCCGAGAGCAGCGGCCAGTACCAGCCGGCCACCGGCCGTAGCTGAAAGGCCATAAGGCCGCGCAGGATACCCACCGCAATCAGTATCCAGGCGATCACGAGGGTGAAGGTCTTCGAGGCCAACACGGGATCGCGGACCATCAGCACCCCGGCGGCGACATAGAGCAGGGCAATCAGCACGTGCCAGAGGATGCTCTTCCAGCCGCCGCATTTGAACGCGTCGAAAAGCTGGAATACGCCGCCGACGATCAACAAGACGCCGAAGAACAGCACGCTGGCCAACGTCAATCCGAAGGTCATCCCAAGTCCGATCGTGCCGAGCAGAATAGAAAGGATGCCGAATGCAAACAGCCAACCCCAGTTCTTCTTGAGCGCACCGAACACGAGGCCGCTCGCGCCGCTGGAGGTTTCAAGGTTCGTTGGCATGGCAGCTCCTCCCTAGGATGAACGGATCCTACAGGTGACGGTGCGGTCGTGCGAGGTGCGCGCCCGGACGTAGCGGAAAGTTTAAGCTCAACGGCGCTAATCCCGCCAACTGCACCGCTCCAGTGCGGAGCTCCGATTCGATTGGTTCAGCCGACGCTCGGAGTGCCGAGCGAGGCAACCGCTTACGCCACCACCCAGCGGTAGCTCCGTCACGTTGACGTCTACGGTCTGGTAGAACAGGATTGGGCGATCGAGATTCAAAACGGAGGAGCGAGGCGATGATGCAACAGCGACGGGTTACAGGCGCGACCCCGGCCCCCGAAAACGCGGCACCCGACTCGATAGGTCAGGCTTGGAATAGATTCGGGGCCGCGATGCTTACGGCATTCGTGCTCGCCGCGACAGGTTGCGGGACCAACGGATTTGCACCCGATGCCCTGGTGGAGAACCCGGGCGCGGACGCCTTCCTGAACCGCATCCAGCAGCAGTGCGGCAAGCTTTCGGTAGGCGATCAACCCTTGAACTACCTGCTGAGCTCGAGCAGCAACGACACCTATTTCGTCGACGCGACCTCGAAACTCTATCTCGGAACCTTCGACAAGAAGCAATACGCCGACTCGATCAATGCCTTCTACCCCACCGGCACCAATCAACCGGCGCTCGACTGCATATTCGCGAAGCTGCCGTGAAGGCGTCTCTGCCGCCGCGCGGAGACACCTCGGCTCGGTCACGAAACCGATCTTGTAAGTAGGTTGCGAATCGCTCGGGCGAGCCGTTCCTGAGAATAGGGCTTCGCGAGAAAGGGGAAGTCCTCGTGGTCGCCGGTATCCGGCCTGCCGGCGTACCGAAAGCCACTGGTGAGCAGCACCCGCACACCGGGGCAATGCGCTTCTACCCAGTGGCCAAGCTCGCGGCCGTCGATCTCGCCGGGCATCACTACGTCGGTGAAGAGCAGATCGATCTCGGGCTCCTTCTCCAACTGACCTGTGGCCGCGGCGGCGCTCCCCGCCTCGATCACCCGGTAACCCAGGTCGGACAGCATCCGCCTCGCGAGGCGGCGCACCCGCGGGTCGTCGTCGACAACGAGAATCGTCGCCGCCGCCTTCGAAACGTCGACGGGTGTCCGTCGCGGCTGCGTCTCGTTCTGCCCCCCTCGAGCGAACGTGCCGCCCGACGCGACGAGGCAAACAGTCGTCCAGCGGCCGGTTGTACTATGGCTTGCCAAGCTCACGACCGTGCCCTCGGTTTACTGCGGAGCGACGGCGCGCCTCGCGCTCCTCGCCCCGGCGTTGGCGAGGAGCCAGTGGCGCGCACGTCAGGCTCTTGCCCAAAGCGGCCGACGCTATCGAAAGCGCGGCAGCCGCGTGAGGTAGATCCCGGCCATGCCGTCTTCCTCGGAACCACCCTCGATTCCCATCTTGGCGTTCACCGCCAACCAGCGGCCGCGCAGACCTTCGCGCTCGAGGCCCAGTTCGCTGATGGTGGACCCGATCGGCGCCTGCGGGTCCAGGGTCTGGCCATCGGTCGCCGTGTCGAGCACGGTCACAACGCCCTGCCCCGGCAGCCCATCAAGGTAAATTCCAACCAGGTCGCGGGCGACCGCTTTGAACGCGGTGTAGGGCCCGGAAACCGCGACGAACGCGGAGGACCGCCAGCGCGCGGGCTCGCCTTCGTCTTCCCCTCCCTCATCGGAATGACCACCGCCCAAGCAGGGAACCTTGCCCGAGTAGTTCCAGAACAGAAGCTCATCGAAACCCTCAC
The DNA here is from genome assembly GCA_041736365.1 of Chromatiaceae bacterium. GTDB lineage: Bacteria > Pseudomonadota > Gammaproteobacteria > Chromatiales > Chromatiaceae > JBGSTR01. The sequence goes on from JBGSTR010000384.1 coordinate 3,512, forward strand.
CCGTCTTCGCCACCGCTCGCAATCCGCCGCTCGGCGCCGTGTCACGGACGAAGATGCCCTGATGCACCGGGACCTCCTTTTCCTGATAACAACGAGTGCCGTAGTTGGGGTCACTCGCGTCGTCGCAGACGCTGTTCCGATCGCCCAAGATCTCGCCGGTGTCGGCGCAGACGAGGTTTTGGTTGCAGTAGTCGATGCGGTCCTTATTCCCTTCCGCGGGACAGTAGAGGCGCACGGTCCGCGTGTCCGAACCCCAAGCGCCCCAGAAGCCCAAAGTGCGTCCGTCGAATGCGCCTCCTTCCCCCAGCGCGTTGAATCGTTCCCGGTAGGATTCCCCGGGGACCCGTTGGCCGATGCTCACCAGGGTCCGGAGTTTCGGGCGCTCCCTGATCGGAGCGATGTAAAGACCGCCGACGGTCGGGCTTTCTTCGTCGTCGAAGCCCGAAAACACGACCCTACCGCCAGCCGCCGTGGGGGGAGAAGTCGAGCCGAAAATCACTGGCGGATTGGTGCCCGGAATTACGCTCTCCATATTGTTGGCGATCAACACGACGGCGGAGTCTCCGCCGGCCGGAGCCAGCTCGGTGCCGTCCGCGGCCATGATCGGCTCGTGCTCCAACTTGCGATAGAACACGCCTGTCCTGCCTACGCCGTCCACCGTGTAGTTGCCCTTGAAGACGATGGTGGAGCCTCTGGTGACCGACGGCGCGCCGGGGAAGACGTCGAACATGGTCGGGGGCGAAAGCCCGGGAACCGCAAAGGACTCGAATCCCGGCACTGCGCCGAGCTTGGAAGCGCCGGTGATCAGCTCACCGAAGGGATTGGTATAGATCCCGGTGGTCCCGGCTCGGGTTTCGATCTCCTCCCCCGAAACCGGATCGGCCCCAACGACATAGTTCCACACCGGTTGATGATTTCCGCGCGTGGCGATTGTGCTCGACCAAATGTCGATGCGCGGAAAAGATGGGGTCTCGACGAAGGTGGTGCCAAGGTTGTTCGGCTCCGGGATCGCGACTGTCCGGTCGAGAATGCGGATAATCGGGCTGCCGCCTACGCGCATGTCGCGGGTGTAGATGCCATGGGTGGGTGAACCGAGCGGAGGCCCACCGCGGCTGCGCGCCCGCAAGACCACAAGCCCCCTGGCATTCACCGAAGGTTGGTTGTAGCTGTTGAAGCTCCGCACATTGAGCGGCGGCATCAGGTCGTTGTTGTTCACCACCGTGCTCCAAAGAAACGGTGGCTTGGTCGAGGCGACGTTATCAACGGCCTCGACACCGGCGAGCCCCGCGGCCATCGCGGTGACGCCCAGCGCCACGGCGCCTTTTTTCGACAATGAAAGTTTCATGAACGCTCCTCCCACGCTCCTGCCGAGCGGCTACCAGCCCGGGCTCGGGGCAATTGGCCCCTTCCTCGGCCACCCCGGGGCGAATAAAGCTCGAGTCCCGCGCGCACCGCGAGGGTTCTCGGACTAGGCACAGCGACCCGGGGGCCGTTTTGAACCCTAGCCTGCCGACGTAACCGACCAATGAATATTCGCTAAGCCAACGTAACGTCCCGGTGACGTTTTGTAAGCGCGGCCCTATTACGGCCGGAGCCCGGTTGCGGAGAAACGAGGCCTCTAACGAGACCGTAGGTCTAAGATTCTGAAGTTTCGCGCCGCTCACTTCGGGGCACGGCCGGCAGCGGGAGTCTCGGCGCGAAAGGGCTGAGGACGGCCCGGGCCGGAAAGGGATCGAACGACGTCGTTTGCGTGCGGAAAGTGTCAGGCAACGAGAAGCGCTTGCACGGCTTCCTCAAGCTGATCCTTCGAATAGGGCTTTTTCAGGAATGGAAGGGGCTCGCCGTCGTCATGCTGAGCGTGTCCGCTGGTCAGCAGAACTCTGACCCCGGGGAGGTGCTCCCGCACCCAATGACCGAGATCACGCCCGCTGAGCTCACCCGGCATCACCACGTCGGCGAACAGCAAATCCACTTTGTCATCCTGCTCCAGGACCCGGACCGCCGCGGCGGCGTTCTTCGCCTCGAGCACGCGGTAACCGAGCTCGGAAAGCGTCCGTCTGGCGAGGCGGCGCGTCCGCCATTCGTCCTCGGCAACCAGAATCGTTGCGGGCGCTGGTTGGACATTCGGCGATACGGGGACTGGTTCCGCTTCGCGTTGCTCACTTGGCTCGGACGCCGCCTCCGGTAGGTACAGCGACACGGTCGTGCCACGGCCGGGGACGCTGCTGATCGTCAGGTCGCCGCCGGACTGCTGGGCGAAACCCAACGCCGTGCTGAGCCCGAGCCCGCTGCCCTTACCCATCGGCTTGGTCGAGTAGAACGGCTCCACGGCGCGTCTCGCTACTTCGGGAGACATGCCCACGCCCGTATCCGAGACACGGATGACCACGTAGCTGCCTGGCGACAATCCGACGCGTGACGTCGATGGATCGGCACCTAGCTCCTGCCGCCCGGTGTCGATCACCAGGGTGCCGCCGTCGGGCATCGCATCCCGACCGTTGATCGCCAGATTGATAATCGCATGCTCCAGCTGCTGCCGATCGACACGCACCGGCAGTGGCCCGCCGTTCCGCCGCACGATCAGCTTGATCCCCTCGTCCATCAAGCGACGCAGAAACCGGCCGGTATGCTCGATGAGTATATCCAGGTCGATCCATTGCGGCTCCAAGGGCAGTCGACGGGAAAACGCGAGTAGCCGCCGGGTCAAGGCGGCGCCATCCTGCGCCGCGGATTGGGCATCGGTCAGAAGCTCTGCCACCTCCGGGTCCCCATCGTTCTTCAGCGCCAGCTTCAGGAACTTAAGGTTGCCAAGGATGATCGTGAGCAGGTTGTTGAAGTCGTGCGCGAGTCCGCCCGTGAGCTGACCGACCGTTTCCATCTTCTGAACCTGAAGTAGCTGAGCCTCCTTTTCCTTTCGTTCGGTAATGTCGGTGAAGGTGACCACCGTCCCCAGGGTCGTTCCGTCCCTAAGCATGGGGTAGGATCGATAATCCGCGGGAAAGCTCGTGCCGTCGGCACGCCACAACCGCTCATCCTCCGGGCAACTGGCCACGAGCCCCGCAAAACCACCAGGCTGCGTGCCATTGCTGCGGGTATGGTGGATCAGGGAATGCATCTCCCGCCCGAGCAATTCGCTCTCGTCCCGATAGCCGAGCATACCCAGCGCCGCACGATTGACGAAGGTGCAACGTCCGGCGCGGTCCATCCCGTAGATACCTTCCCCGGTTGACGCCATAATCAGGCCCAGCTCCTCCTCGCGCCGCTGCAAATTCACGTCGGCCGTTATATCGAGCGCCGAGACAGGAACGCTGTGACGCGCGTCGTTCGGGCCCGGGGTGACCATCGACAGCCGGACGGTCAGCTCACGACCGGCCAGGGTCTTCACCGTGACGCCGGGATTGAGCAAGACTTCGCGGCCACTCCAGATTGCCTGGAGCTTGTCCGTGGAAAGCTCGAGTGTGCTCGGGATGAAGATCCCCTCGAACCAGTCAGCGAGCTCTCGGGTCTCGCCGGCGCCGAACAGATCGAGCGCCGCCGCATTCGCCTCCAGGACACGGATTCCACCCGCCAATTGATGCAGTGCGCCGGGATTGTCGACGAGATACTGCCCGAGATCCGACACACCGGAGGCCCTGATAGAATTTAGGGCGGTGATGACGGCGGAGAAATCCTCTTCCCAGATCGGCACCGGCGCACTGGAGAAGATGCGCTGATACCGATGCTCGGTCTCGGTCAGATGCTCGACCAGGGGATTGGTGAGACGCACGAACAACACCGCTCCCAGGCTGACGAGCAGCGCCGCCAGTCCGATCACCATCACCCCTGCCCGCAGAAAAGGGGCGCGAATGGCGGCCAGATCGATCTTCGCAACCACTCCGGTGTTGAACATGGGCACCGTCGTGTAGGCGGCGAGGACCCTCGCGCCACGGTAGTCGAGACCAATCATCGCTCCGGAACCGCCCGCGAGCGCGAGTCGCATCGGCTCGCCGAGCGGGGATTCAAAGGGAATCGACTCTACCAGCCGCGGTCTAACCGGTCCGTGGATCAACCGATAGACGATCCGGTCGCCGTCGCGCTGGGCAATCGCGATTTCCGCCTGTTGCCCGCCGCCTGTCAAATGCGCATAAGCACCCTGGATCTGGGCTAGCGTGGCGTCCTCCGCCGCTGCCGGGTCGTCCGGGTGGCTAAGCCGATTGAATCGTGCCACCGCTTCGATGAGATGCGCCTGATCGATGACGCTCTGGATCAAGTAGCCGCGCGCCTGGTCGAAGGCGGTGCCGTAGAGAACCCGGATGGCAGCAGCCGTGCTGACCGTCACCGCGGCCATCATGATGAGAATCAACCAGACGATTCGCCTGCTCTCGGTCACCGGAACCTCGCACTTTGCTTGCCCCGCAAGGGGCGGGGCCGCAAGAAACCCTTTACGTTAGGCGGGTTATTCCCTGCGATATAGCACACCTTGTTGCCGAATCGCGCGCATATTAATGTATAGGTCGGTCGCCCGACCACATTTGGCGCCGGTTAGGGAGGAAAGGGTCAGCCATGGCAGGATTAGCGAGCATCCTCATCGTCGACGATGATCCGAGACTGTGTCGCGTGCTTGCACGTTATTTCAAGCAGGAAGGCTACAACGTCCGCGCCGTGACCTGCGGTGAGGAAATGCGCCGGAGTATCGCCGAGGCAAGACCGGATCTGGTCATACTGGACCTGATGCTGCCGGACGAGGATGGATTCACCCTGGCTCGAGAGCTGCGCTCAACCTCCGACTTGGCCGTCGTTATGCTCACCGGCAAGGCCGACACCATCGACAAGGTGGTCTGCCTGGAGCTCGGGGCCGACGACTACGTCACCAAACCCTTCGATGAGCGCGAGCTGCTCGCGCGGGTGCGAAGCGTGCTCCGCCGGACCGCGCCAAACCGCCGAGCCATTGCGGATTCCGCCGTTTGCGTCGCCTGTTTTGCCGGCTGGCGGCTCGATCTGGCCTCCTATGAGCTGACCTCGCCCGCCGGCGATCCGGTGGCGTTGACGCCGCACGAGTTCCAACTTCTATCCGCCTTCGTTCAGCGTGGGAACCGCGTGCTCACGAGAGACATGATCCTGGAGCTGGTTGCCGGGCGGGATTGGTCGCCCGACAACCGTAGTGTCGACGTGCTGGTCGGCAAGCTGCGCAGAAAGATCGAGACGGCGCCGGAGCAACCGCAGCTGATCGAGACGGTTCGCGGCGCCGGGTATAAATTGAGAGCCAAAGTCGTCTTCGAGTCCCCTCCCCGCCCTAACGCTTGATTCTTCCGCTCCACCCGCCTCGGCGGGCGCCGTCACTGAGGCCCCTCTGCAGCCGCCGCATCGGTTGGGGCGAACCCTTATGGAGACACTGACCAAATCCATCCATGCATTTGATCAGCTCGCCTTCCAAGAGGCGCGACCCTGGGAAGGATCTATTTTCAACGACTTGCAGCCGTTGAAAATGCCGGGCCATCCCTAATCGCGATGTCCCGCATCCGTAATCTAAATCCGCACAAAACGGTTACACATCGTTACCGATCGTTTGCAATCGGCTTAAGGTCGGCTGCTAGCCTGACAACTGGCAGGCGAGCGCCCCGGCGCAAGCGACGCGGCACAAGCAGGACCGTTACCGCGTCTGCGTCGATTTCGGGCTCCGCCTGACAGGCAGCCGCAGCGGGACCACTTCCAAGGGAGTGGCCGGCTACCGGATCCCCACGGTAATCCACTGCGGCGAGGAAGCTTCGGGGAGAGGAGCTCAAAAGCATGAACGGGCAAACATCAATCAAACCGGTCGTCTCATTTCTATCCGCGCTTATCCTGGCCGTACCCGCGGCGGTCATTGCCGCCCCTGGCGGTGGCGGTGGCGGTGGTGGCGGTGACGCCCCGGACTATGGCGACCTGTTCGTCCTATATCGCGACGCGGACGGCGTCCCGATCGTTACAGAGCCAACAACAGCACCCGATCCGGAAACCGGGCTGCCGGTGCCCGCCGGGCTTTGCCAACAGCCCCTCGCCGTGCCATCGGATACCTGCCCGGTGGCTTGCCCCGAGGTCGGACCCTGTCTGGTTCCGCTCGACCCGATCACCTGTGGCGTGCAGGTTGGCTTTGAAACCTGTACTCAGGAAGTCGACTTCGGTCGCATGAACGTCGCCCGGGCGCCCGCGGACGTGATGGCGCGACAGCTCGACGACGTCGTGGTCAACCTGGCGACCGCGGACTGCATCACGCTGGATCCCGCCGGCCGGCTGGTCTACACCATGCAGGACATCAACGACAGTGACGGCGACGGCGACACGGCGGAGTATCTGTCCAGCGAGGTCGACTCGCCACTGCAGAATTTGGCCATCTACAAGGAGATGATCCTGTACGGCCAACTGGGTGGCACCTCGCCGATCGACCTGCCGACACCCTTCACCGGTTACGGCTTTCTGGACACGGCGGCGAAGGGACTCGGCGCGGCCTCCGACAAGGGCGGCTTTATCGACGTGGATTTGGTGGTTTATGTAAATCAGATCTTGGGTCTATCGGCCAAGGAGACGATTACCCAGCTGCCGAAGAAGTGCATTACGGTCAGGCAGGAAGTCCAGGGCGTAGTGCAAGAGGTTGAAAAGTGCTTCCTGCTCTACTCCGACTATAGCTACCGGCGTCGGCAGACCTACCGGTTACTTCCCTATCCGCCCTACATTCCCGAGGAGAGCCCGATCGCGGGTTGGTTCGAGTATCTCGACCTCTACACCGACGCAACCGGACCCGACGGTGAGCCTCTATTCTGGATCATCGAAGGTCGGATCCTGCCGGCCGTGTTCCCGGACACCTCGACAGCCGACGAGACCGACTTCCTACTCGGCTTCAGGGGCGGCAATATCGGAGGCCTTGCCCAAGCGGCTGATGACGCCCGCGCGGTGATCGATTTCATGCACAACCACCCGGTGTTGAGCGGCTACGAGACGCCGCTGACCTGCGATGCCACGCATCAGACGGCCTACGATCTCTCCATCAGCCCGGAATCGGGCCTGCAAGTGCCGGTTCGCTTGGTGATCACCGATGAGCCGAGAGAGGCCACGATCACGGTTGCAAACGCCGGCCCGGATGTCGCCTCCGGCACCGTCACGGTGACGGGACTGAATTTCAACGGAACGCCGCTGGTTGCACCGATCGTTCGAGACTTCAGCAACTTGGCGGCAGGCGCGAGCCAGACTTGGTCGTTCCTGGTTGAGATCACGGTGCCCTGGGTGCCGAACCGCATCTTCTGGACCGCAACGGTGACCGGCGAGCATGATGTGAACGCCAACAACAACACGGTTACCGCCGTGACTGAGATCGTCAAGTAGCTGGGGAACGCCAAGTTACCGCGTTGCCCGTCCGGGCCAAGGATGGCCCGGTATCTTCAAGCGCCCAAGTGCTCGAAGATTGAGCGGATCAAATGCGGGGAAGGCATTTGATCCGCTTATTTCAAATAACGAAGCGACCCCTCGAATCGGGGCAAGGCTGAAACAGATAGCCCCCGGCAGCTCGCCGGGGGCTTTGTTTTTTTGACGCCCGCGCGGACGCCGCCCGGCGGCGCGCAACGCGACGGGATCAGGCCCCGGGGCTACGCCGATTGCCGTTGCCGCCCT
>JBGSTR010000389.1:0-5106 GCA_041736365.1 Chromatiaceae bacterium
CGGGGTTCGTTGCGGCGCTCAACTGCACCGCGGCACCCGGCGCCCAGCAGGTCGCCATGGTGCCGGTATTGGGCACATGCGCGACCACGAGCCGCCCATCCGGGAGCTCGACGTCGGCAAGAAAACGCTGATAACGACGGACGATGTGCCCGTCGACCAATTTCGGCAGATTCAGCGACCCGGCCTCAGTCGACGCTGAATCCGGTCTGCGGGTAGTAGTCCACGGGCGTGCAGGCCACACCGCTGACGTCGGCCATCGGGGGGCCGGTGACCAGCCAGGCACGAAACTGTGCGAGCGCGGCCACCTCGCCGCATGCCAACACCTCCACCTTGCCGTCCGGCAGGTTGCGGGCATAGCCGGTTACGCCGAGCCGTACCGCCTGCTCGCGGGCCGAGGCGCGAAAGAAGACGCCCTGCACACGGCCGCCGACGACGCATCGGAAACAGACTCGGTGCTCGGTTTGCTGGTCATCCATCGAGGGTTCCTCGGGCCACCGCGGTGGCGCGCTTAGCTGGGGAGAACCGCGATCTTGCGGCGAGAAGCTCGCCGGGTGCAACCACGGAGGCCGACCCGCGGCCTTTTGCTACTGTTTCAGCGCCGCCTGACGCTCGCGCTTGTACTTGGGAAAGGTCGTGTCCTTGTAGCGTCCATCGGCGACATATTCCCCGAGCCACATGAACTCGTCGGAGTCCCGCGTCGCACCCGTGTAGCGGGCCACCAGATTGCCCTGCAGGTCGAAGAACGCGAACACCGGGGTCGCTCGCACCCGAAACTCCTTCAGGGCCATGTCCTTCTGGGGCATGTGCTCGCCGGAGAACGTCGTCACCTCGACGTCGCCCTCGATATCCACCGGAAAGACGAGGAAATTCGCCTTGTAGTAGTCCTGCACCTCGGATTGGTTGAGCACCGTGGTCTTCATGCGATGACAGAACGGGCACTCGTCCATCTCGAACATCAAGAGCACGCCCTTCTTACCCTCGCTTTCGGCGTTCTTGAGCTCTTCGGAGAAGTCCCCGAACGTCTGGTCGAAGAAAAACTGACCCGGATCGCGGACCTCGGCCCGCGCCGCGCCGGTCGCGACCAGGAGTGCGGTCAGTGCCAGGCAGGTGGAAAGGAATCCAAAACGGTCGAAAACCTTGCGCATGATCAGATGATCCTCCTACGACTCGGGAATGGGGCTAATCGCTTGGACCCGCACTCGGGGCGGGAATTTTCACCGCTTCGCGTCGCCGTTACAACGCGAATCGCCCGCCCGCGACCCAACCGGGTCTGCGGCGGACAAGGCTCGACGGCGTCCGGGCTACGGCTGGCCCGGTGCATTCAAGCACCTTAAGTGCTTCAAAATGGAGCGGTCCGTGAGTCGCGCCTCTGGGACCGCTCGCCAATCCAATGTCTGGAAGGCGTTTGATCGGCGTCTCCTTAGCCGGCGGTGGCTGTTAGAATCACCGTCCACCTTGAGGGCAGGCTTATGGGCATCACGATCTACCACAACCCGCGTTGCAGCAAATCTCGGGAGGCCTTGCGCCTGCTCGAGGAAAGAAACGCCGCGCTCGAGGTCGTCCACTATCTCGAAACACCCCCGGATGCGGCGACCTTGGGCGAGCTGCTCGACCTGCTGGGACTGGAGCCGCGCGATCTAATGCGCACCAAGGAAAAGGAATACAAAGAACAGGGTCTCGACGATCCATCCCTGAGCCGCGATGCGTTGATCGCCGCCATGGTCCGCACCCCGAAGCTGATCGAGCGCCCGATCGCGGTGGAGGGGAAACGCGCGGTCATTGGACGGCCACCGGAACGCGTGCTCGACCTCCTGTGAGCAGCCAACAGCCATGAGCTACATCCTGATTCTCTATTACAGCCGCTACGGCGCCACGGCACAGATGGCCCGTCACGTGGCCCGCGGGGTGGAATCGGTTCCCGGGTTGGAGGCGCGGCTGCGCACCGTTCCGGCCGTCTCGACGGTCTGCGAGTCAATCGAGGGCGCCATCCCGGCGGCGGGCGCACCCTACGTGGAGATGGATGATCTACGCCACTGCGCCGGACTCGCGCTCGGCAGCCCGACCCGCTTCGGCAACATGGCGGCGGCGCTGAAATATTTCCTGGACGGCACCAGCGCCCTGTGGCTCAACGCCGCGCTGGCCGGCAAGCCTGCCGGTGCCTTCACCTCCACCTCCAGCCTCCACGGCGGCCAGGAGACGACCCTGCTCAGCATGATGCTGCCGCTGCTTCACCACGGCATGCTGGTGATGGGGCTGCCCTACAGCGAGCCCGACCTGCTGACTACGCGCAGCGGCGGCACACCCTACGGACCGTCGCACCTGGCCGGTCCGGAGAGCAATCTGCCGCTCAGCGAGGAAGAGAAGCGGCTGTGCCAAGCCCTGGGCAAGCGGCTGGCGGAGACCGCCGTTGCCCTCGGGAAAGCGGCCGACTGAACGCGGATCCGCGCTCACGTGTCCTCCCCCTTCGAACAACTCCATCTGCCGCTGGAGCAGCGCCCGGAGCCGACCCTGGAGGAGTACGTCCCGGGTGCCAATCGCGAGGCCAAGGATGCGGTGGCGGCGATGGCGCTCGGTCGGGGCGAGCGATTTCTCTATCTGTTTGGCGGCGCCGGGACCGGCAAGACCCATCTTCTGCATGCAGCGTGTCTCGCGGCGACGCGGCAGGGTCTGCGCGCCCACTTCGTCCCGCTCGGTCTGAAGGGGCTGCAACCCGCCGCCCTGGATGATCTCGAGCGACTGGATCTGGTGGCGGTCGACGAGGTCGAAGCGATCGCCGGCGACCCGGCCTGGGAAGGCGCCCTATTCGATCTCTTCAATCGCGTCCGCGAGCAAGGCCGCGCACTCTTGACCGCGGCCAACGCGGCACCGGAGGCGCTCGGGCTCGGCCTGCCGGATCTTTGCTCGCGCCTGCAATGGGGTCCGCGCTACTGTCTGAGGCCCCTCGACGACACCGACTGCGTCGAGCTGATCACCGGCTCTTCGCACCGGCGCGGCATGACGCTCGGCACGGAGGTGGCGCGCTACATCATGAATCATCACTCGCGGGATCCCGCATCGCTGCTGGACCTGATTGCGCGAATCGACCGGCTGAGCCTGCGCGAGCAGCGCCCGCCGACCATCCCGCTGGTTCGTCGCTTGCTCCGCGAGGGACAGCCTGCCACCTCCGAGCCATCCCCGCGGGTCGACCCCGGAGCGCGCTGATGTCCGCGAGCGGCGGATCCACTCGCCCGCTGCCGGATTACTCGGGCGGCGGCATCGTGAACCTGATGAGCACCCTCATCGCCGCCCGCGGTGGGCAATCGGACTACCCGGCACTGGACGACCTGCCCGGCGCGGCAATCGCCGCCACGACCAACCTCGTACTGCTGGTGATCGATGGACTCGGTGACCACTGGCTGACTCGGCAATCGCCCGGTGGGCTGCTGTCGCGGCACCGTCGCCGCGCCATGACCTCCGTGTTCCCGTCGACCACCGCGGCCGCGATCCCGACCTTCCTCACCGGCGAGGGGCCGCTGCAGCACGGGCTGACCGGCTGGCATACCTGGCTTGGCGAGCTCGGGGCCGTAATGACCGTGCTGCCGGGAACGCCCCGGTACGGCGGCGTGCCCTATCGCCGATCCGGTATCGATCCACTGCGGCTGTTCGACCACACGCCGGTACTCGACCGCATTGCCACCCGCGGCATCAACCTAGCCCCCGTGCATATCGCCCACTCCGACTTCAATCTGGCGCATCTCGGGCGCGGCGAGCTGCTGAGCTTCGAGACCCTGGCCCAGATGTTCCAGCAGACCGCGCGTGCACTGCGCCGCGACCGGGAGCGGAAGTATCTCTATTGCTATTGGCCGAAACTGGATTCGATCGGACACGACAAGGGCATCGACAGCGCCGAGGCCTGCGCGCATCTGCGCGGAATCGAGCAGGCCCTGACCGACTTCGCCGTCCTCGCGGCCGGCACCGATACCCTGCTGCTGATCACCGGCGACCACGGCCAGATCGATACGACGGCCGAAGAGACCATTGATCTCGCCGACCATCCAGCGCTGGTCGATTGTCTTGCGTTGCCCCTGTGTGGCGAGCCGCGCGCCGCCTTCTGCTACGTGCGCGCCCATTGCGTGGAGGCGTTCGAGTCCTACTGCCGGGGTGCGCTCGAGGAGCTCGTGGAGATGATCCCCAGCCGCAAGCTGGTCGAGGCGGGCTGGTTTGGTCGCGGCGAGCCACACCCGCGCTTCATGGAGCGGGTGGGCGACTATTGCCTGTTGCCGCGAGGCAACCGAGTGATCCGCCAATGGCTCCCCTTCGAGAAGCCCTACGCGCACGTGGGCGTTCACGGCGGACTGACCGAGGCCGAGCTGCTGGTGCCGCTGTGCGTAATGCGGCTGTGAGCGCTTGGCGCCGGGATTATTCGAGGCCGAGTAGACTCACCGTCCGCGTCAGCACCTCGCCGCATTCCGCGTCGATCCGCAAGGACGCCAAGTCATCCGCCCGGGTGCGGCCCTGATTGAGGATCAGGATCGGCAGGCCGATGGCCTTCGCCTCGCGGCAGAAGCGAAAGCCGGAGAATACCGACAGCGAAGAGCCGCAAACCAGAAGCGAATCGCTTGCCCGTAGGCGCGCGTAGGCGCGCTCGACCCGGGGTCTGGGCACGTTCTCGCCAAAGAAGACCACGGCCGGTTTCAGCACGCCATTGCAGCGCGGGCAACCAGGAACACGGTATTCGTCGAGCGCCGACTCGTCGACCCGAGCGTCCCCGTCCGGCGCCGGTGACCGCGGCTCGGCATCGGTTGGGATCCGCGGATGGCCCGAATTCGCCTCGGCCAGCCGCTCCTGCATGCGCTCGCGAGCCAGTCGCAGCCCGCAGTCGAGACAATCCACGAACGCGAGCCGACCGTGCAGATCCAGCACCCGGCGGTGACCGGCGGCCTGATGCAGCCCGTCGACGTTCTGGGTGACCAGTTGAAAGAGGAGACCGGCACGCTCCAGCCGCGCCAGCGCGGCGTGGGTCCCGTTCGGGAGCGCGCGCTTTGAGCTCCGCCTCGGACAGGCCGGCGAGCATGTCGGTCGCGATGAATCCGGGCGCTACGGCGTTGACCGCGATGCGGCGCTTGG
>JBGSTR010000395.1:0-2931 GCA_041736365.1 Chromatiaceae bacterium
TTCGAGCGGCTGTGGGCCAACCTGACGAAGCGGATCGCCCGTTTTCCGGCAAGTGACAACACCCGTAACTCCGCCGCCTGGCTCGCGTCCCGCAACGGCTTCGACCCAAAAGCGGGCCGTGACGGTCTCGCCCGCAGCGTCCGATACGACCGCCAAGCGACCCTCTGCGAGAAAGCCCAAGACCGAGCCGGCCGAGCCGGATTGGACGACGCAAGTCTTCCAATAGAGAGGTTCCGAGGCCGACCACGCAGCAAGGCTGGTGCGCAATGGGCACACCGGCTGTCCCACGGCACATCCGCCATTGTCTCGCGTCATATTGGCGGGCGATAGTCACGCGAAACGTTGTCGCGGGAGTATTGCCATGGGCTCCGACCCGAAAGTCGTCGTGCGGTCGCGCCGCCGCGTCTTCGACGGCTTTTTCAAGCTCGACGAGGTGCGGTTCTCGCATCGCCAGTACGACGGCACCATGAGCGCGGACAAGACCTCGCTCGTGTTCGAGCGGGGCGATGCTGTCGCCGTGCTCGTTTTTAACCGGGACACGGGCCACGTCGTCCTGGTCGAGCAGTTCAAGGTGCCCGTCCTCGACAAGTCGCCGTCCGGCGGCTGGATCACCGAGGTCGCCGCCGGCATGCTGAAGCCCGGCGAGACGCCCGTCGAAGCCGCCATCCGCGAGACGCGCGAGGAGACCGGCTTTCAGATCACCGACCCCGAGCACATCGCGACGTTCTTCTCCTCGCCCGGCGGCAGCAGCGAACGCATTTTCCTCTATTATGCCGTCGTGCAGGAGGCCGACCGCGTGGCGCCCGGCGGGGGCAACCGCGCCGAGGGCGAGGACATCCGGACAATCGAGATCACGCCAGCCGAGGTGTTCGAGCAGCTCGCAGCCAAGACGATCGAGGACCCCAAGCTCGTCATCGCCGCCTACCATCTGAAGGACCGCTTGAAGATCGAGCCGGTGAAGCCAAAACCGCTGCCCACGGGCACGGTGCGCTTCCGCCACGCCTCGGGCAAGGGCCCCATCATCGGCATCAAGACGGGGCCGATCCTGACGGTGCGCGGCGTCGATATCTGGGTCAACTCCGAGAACACCGACATGATGATGGACCGCATCATCGGGCGGACCGTTTCGGCCAATATCCGCTACGGCGGCGCCGAAAAGAACGACAACGGCCAGATCGTCTCCGACGTCATCGCCGACGATCTGCGCAAGGAATTGGGCCGGCGCAGTTTCGTTCGATTGGGCACCATCATCGAGACGGTGCCGGGCGCGCTACGTGAGTTCGGCGTCAAGCGCGTGCTGCACGTGGCCAGCGTCGAAGGGGCGGGCCCTGGCAAGGGCGTGCGCGCCGACCCGTCCACCATCGAAACGTCCGTCGGCAAGGTTCTGGACAAGGCCGACAAGCGCAACCGTGGTTTCCGGGTGCTGAGCAAACGGGATCGCTCGATCCTGCTGCCGCTGATCGGATGCGGCGACGGCGGCCTGTCGGTCAATCAGGTCGCACCCCGGATCGTTGCGGCAATCCAGACCTATCTCGCCACGCGACCCGACCAGCCGCTCGGCGAAATCTATCTGCTCGCTTACACCGACGTGGATTACCGGGCGAGCGAGCGGGCGATCCTGGAGATGGACGGCTTCGTCCGACTGCCCGACGGCGATACGGGTGCAGTCCCCGCCAAGGCGGAGGCGCGCGGGAGGGGGTGAAGGCCGATCCTCGAATTTTGCTTCAGGTTGATGAGTGAGAGTGCGGACCGTGAGTGACTGGACCCATTACGACATCGAGCGGTTCATCAGCAGGTACCTGTGGCGCCCGCTGCAACTTCTGGCCAGCGCCGTCCATCCGCTGCCGATCCTCGGGGGTGTCGCGCTGTTCGTGATCTTCGCCTTCACCGGACAGCTGCGCGAGCTATATTATGCGAACGCGGAGATCCTGCTCAGTCGCGAGTGGTTCGGGCACGCTCTCCTCGGCGGCATCTCCCTTTCGATCGCCAGCGCCGCGCTGTACTTGACCAACTACAAGCTCGCCAGCATCAAGATCGATACGGCCTACGGCGGGAATGCCGACACCGACCGCTGGTTGCGCGCCGTCCGGGCCTTGGTCGGTGGGCTGGCCGCCTACCTGCCCTGGCTGGGCGTGGGCGTGGGTTTCTTTGAGGCCGCCCGCCACGCACAAGCGACCCTCACCGCGGTCGGCAGCATCCAGATGCAATCGGCGGATCTGGCGAAGGTTGCCCAGGGGCTCGACAAAACCCAGTCCAACCTGTGGATTGCCGCGGCCGTCGTTGCGATCGTGGGCGTCCTGGTGGTCGCTGTCATCCACCGCCTGCGCCACAACGGTATGTTTCGCTCGGTGGCAACGGCGATGGTGATCGTCGTCATCTGCGTCCTCGCACTCGCGCCGATCCCCCTCGAGCCGAGGTCGCCCCTTCATCTGCCGGCCGTCGTTGCGCTGATGCCCGATCCGATCGCCCTGTTCCGCGCATTCGGTCCGATCGGCACCATCGCGCTGACGTTCACCGCACTCTATGCGTTCCTGGCGGTGATCGCGCTGCTCGCTCTACGGATCAGCTTCCCTGTACTGCCGGTCGCGCTCGTGATCGTGACGCTGATGGTGCTGATCGACTTGCGGCCTGAGGTCATCGCCTGGACCGCTATGGCTTGCTTCCTGGTCATCGCCGGACTGGGACTTGCTTCGCGTCGCGTGGAACTCGCCGTTTTGTCCCTGTTGCTCGGCGTTCTGGCTGCGAACTCGGCCCGGCAGCTCTCTGGCCTCGGGCAGCCATCCGTGGCGCAGCAGCAGGCCCCAGAGACGGCGCCGAAGCTGAGTGAAGCCGTGGCGCGAGAAGGGGCGTCGGTTCCAACGATCGGCGACGCGTTCGGGGCGTGGCTCGCGGCTCGCGCAGACGAGCGCGAGGCGTTCGCACAGGCCGGCA
>JBGSTR010000415.1:0-10396 GCA_041736365.1 Chromatiaceae bacterium
CCGAGGCCGCGCGCGCGGTGGCCCGCGGGAGCTCGCCGGATGTCCTGCCCGAAAGCGGCCCGGCGGAAATCGCGAATCTGGCCCACGAGTTCAACGAGACCAGCCGCCAGGTGCGCGAGCTGCTCGCGAACCGCGCCCTGCTGCTCGCTGGGATTTCCCACGATTTACGTACGCCGCTGACTCGGCTGCGACTCGCGCTGGAGATGCTGCCGCGCGACGCGGCCCCGGAGCTGATTGCGCGCATGGAACGCGATATCGAGCAGATGAACGAGCTGCTCACCCAATCGATCGAATTCGGCAAGAGCCTCGGCGCGGGACAACGCGAGGAGGTCGATCTCGGCGCCCTGATCCAGGACCTGGTTGCCGATCAGCCGCGGGTGATCTGGCAGCGCGGGCCGGCGTGTCGGTATCCGGTCGACGCGCTCGCGATGCGGCGCATCCTCGCCAATCTTCTCCAGAACGCGCTGCGTTACAGCCGCGGACGGGTCGAGGTCTATCTCGACTGCGCCTCCGCCGGACCGGTGGTCTACGTCGCGGACCGCGGGCCGGGTATTCCGGAATCGGAGCGGGAGGCCGTGTTTCGCCCGTTCTACCGGCTGGAGCAATCGCGCAGTCGCGAAACCGGCGGCACCGGACTGGGCCTGGCGGTCGCGCGCCAGCTTGCGATTGCAAATCGAATCGAGCTGATCCTGGCGCAGCGCAGCGGCGGCGGAACCGTCGTGAGCGTCCGCCTGCCGCCGCCGGAGACCGACGAGAATGAAGCACCTACCGTTTCGGCGGTTGACGGCCCGCCCGAGGGTGCCTAAATTCGCGCTTGCACTGCGGCCACCCTCCGGAGCACTCCTCTATGCTGACGCCAGGCGCGAAGGCCCCTTCATTCTCGCTACCCGATGCGGACTTGGGCCGCTTCAACCTCGAGGACCGAATTGGAAGCCGCAACCTGGTGATCTATTTCTATCCGAAGGACGACACCCCGGGTTGCACCATGGAGGCCTTGGACTTTACCGACCTTCAGAGCGAATTCGATGCGGCGCAGACCGACGTGCTCGGCATCAGCCGCGACACCTGCGCCAGCCACGGGGCGTTTCGAGACAAATACGGATTGAGCATCCAACTTCTGGCCGACACGGATGGCGAGGCCTGCGAGGCCTATGGGGTGTGGCAGGAAAAGGAGTCCCATGGCGAAAAGCGCATGGGCATTCTGCGCTCGACCTTCATCGTCGATAAGCAGGGCGAGATCCGCCACGCGCTGTACGACATCAAACCCAAGGGACACGCCGCCGAGGTGCTGGAGCTGGTTCGCGCGCTCTAGGGAGACGCTGATTAAATGCCGTCCTGGCATTTAGTCAGCTCGCGATCCGAGAGGCGCGACTCTCAGATCGCTCCATTTTCAAGCGCTTAACGTGCTTGAAAATGCCGGGCCATCCCTGGCCTGGACGGGAAACGCCGTAAATCAGTGTTTCCCTAGGAAGACGCGGGTCGAATGCCTTTCCGGCATTGGATCCGCTCGCGATCCGCGAGGGGATGCAAAGCCGTACGCGGTCCCGGGCGCTGGATCGGCCGAGTCAATCTCGGCATGATGCGTCCTGGCGGACTGCGTAGTCCCGCGGCCCGCAACAACCGGCATCGATCGGCGTGAAGCTCCGCACTTATATCCTGCTGTTCCTGCTGATGTTCGCGCTCACGCCGCTGATCCTGGCGGTAAGCATCAATCTGCCGCTGGTGCTCGATCGTATTGCGCTGTTTTACCAGCGCGCCTACCTGCAAAATCTGCGCGCGGATTTTCGCGATCTGGACCAACACCTGGCCAGTCGCCAAGAGCTCATCCGCTTTCTCTCTAAGCTGCCGGAGCCGGGTGTGATCCTCGGCGAGCGCGGCGACGCCGACGAGATCGATATCGCTCGGGCTCGCTACACCGGCTGGGTCAACCAAGTGCTGTCCGATCAGCGCGACGTGACCCAGATCCTCTTCGTCGACGACGATAGCCACGAGCGCTTTTGGCTGGTGCGCGATCCGCGCACGCAGGTATGGCGGCCGACCGAGGATCCGCTGCAGCTCCCCAACAGCGAATTCGTCACCGCGAGCCTGGGGTTGCGGCACGGGGCGGTGATGGTCAGCCGCATCCGCATCGACCCGGGCGCCGGCCTCAAGGACCCGCGCCAATTGATGACGTTGAACCTGGTGAGCAGCATCGGCGGCGAGACTGCAACCGACCCCCACGGGCTGGTCGTGGTCACCATCGACGTGGGCGGTTTGGCGCAGTTTTATCGCGACACCCTGTGGGTGAATCAGGACGGCAGCTATCTGCGCCCCGGCCAGCCGGTAAGCGGCAAGCCCGAGGCGTTCGCGGACTTCCCCGGACTGGAGAAGGTCTTCGCCGAGGGTACGCTCGCCGTTTGGAAGGCGGACGAGGGCGGCCGCCAATATCTATGGGTTCCGATGTTCCTGACCGAGGACGGCCTGCCGCTATGGGTCGGGCGGGCGGTGGATCCCTCGCCAATCGACGACTTCCGCAATGCGCTGATGCTGCGCGTGCTCTCGATTATCCTGCTGCTGGTGCTGGTGGTCATGTTCCTGGCCCGTTGGATCGCCTCGCGGGCCGAGCAGTTCGGCAATGAGCTGACCGGCGGCATCAGTCAGGTGCTGCGCGACGGACAGCCACGGCAGTTCCACTGGCGAGGGCCGCGTGAGATTCAGCAGCTCGGCGAACAGCTTACCGCGCTCGCCAGCACGCACGCCGAGCACCTGCGCGCGGCCAGGGAGCACACCCTGGAGCTGGAAAAGTCCAATCGCTACAAGAGCGAGTTTCTCGCCAACGTCAGTCACGAGCTGCGCACGCCCCTAAACTCGATCCTGCTGCTGTCGAAGCTGCTGAGCGCGGAGACCAGCGGACTCGGCGAGGGACAGCGCAGGCAGGCGCAGGTGATCAACGACGCCGGGCGCGACCTGCACAGCATGATCGACAGCGTCTTGGACATCTCCAGGATCGAGGCCGGGCACGTGCCGGTGGCGCCCGAATGGGTTGAGCTGGGACCCGTGATCGACGAGCTGGTCGAGCTGGTGCGTCCCTTGTTGGGGGAAAAGCCCGTTAAGCTGGACGCGGTGGTCTCGCCCGATGTCCCGACCCGGCTGTTCACGGACTGCGACAAGCTGCGTCAGATCCTGAAGAATCTGCTTGCCAACGCGATCAAATTCACCAATCGGGGCAGCGTGGTGCTTGCCGTCGAGCCCGGCCCGGACGCCGTCCGACCGGTAGCGATCAGCGTGACGGACACCGGCATCGGCATCCCGGAGGACAAGCAAGAGATCATTTTCGAGGTATTCCAGCAGGCGGACGGGTCGACGCGGCGGCGCTACGGCGGTACCGGGCTCGGCCTCACCATCAGCCGCGAGCTCGCCCGCCTGCTCGGCGGAACGCTCGGGGTGCAAAGCGCACCCGGAGCGGGCTCGTGCTTCACTTTGTCGTTGCCGATTTCGCTTTCGGAGAGCGACCGAGAGAGCGCGGCGCCGGGCGTGGCCGAGCCCGCCGAAGCGGTCGCCGCGGTGCCGCTACCGATCGAGAAAGAGCGCGTCGCGGCGGAAAAGCCGATCGTCCCGCCCCACGTGCCCAGCGGCGATTCGTGGGTATTGGTCATCGAACGAGATGTCGCGACGCTGATCAGCCTCGCCTCGCTGATCACCGACCACGGGCTGAGCGTACAGACGGCCGCCGACCTCGACGAGGCGATGGACACGCTACAGGAAGAAAGCGCGGGTTGTGTCCTGGTGCTCCTGGCGGCTCGGGTGTCCGAGGAATTGACGTGTGATACGATCGAGAGCCTGCTGGAGATGAATCAGGAAGAACCGTTCGCGGTGGCGGTGCTCGGGGGGAGCGACAGCGTGAAGCAGCTTACCGCCTGTGAAGCAGCCGGCGCCATCGCGTTTCTCGCCAAGCCGGTTGAGAAGGATGAGCTCGGGGCGCTGCTCGTCTCGGTGCTCGGGCGCCGGGGTGAGAACGAGGCGGATAGCGTTCGGGAGGACATACCGTTGGAGGATGCACGGGCCTAGACGCCATGAATCGCTATTCCGGGTTCAAGCTGCTGATCGTGGACGATCACGCCCGCAATCTCTTCACGTTGCGCACACTCGTCGAGACGCACATGGATGTTGCCGTGCTCGAGGCTATGTCCGGTCAGGAGGCGATCGACCTGACCCATACGCATCCGGACATCGATCTCATCATCCTGGACGTCCAGATGCCCGAGATGGACGGCTTCGAGACGGCGTCCATGCTTAAGCTGCGCAAGCGCACGCGCGATATTCCGATCATCTTTCTCACGGCGGCATTCAAGTCCGAGGAGTTCCAACAGCGCGGCTTTGCAGTCGGCGCGGTGGACTATCTGCTCAAGCCCATTGAAGACAACCTGCTGATCAACAAGATCAGCACCTATTTCCGGCTGATCGAGAAAGAACGGGAGCTCAACCGCACGCTGGAACGCAAGGTCGAAGAGCGGACGGCGGAGCTCGCGGAGGCCCGACAGTACTTGGAGAACATCGTCACCCACATGGGCGAGGCGCTGCTGGTGCTGGAGCCCGACGGGACGATCAAGCTCACCAACCCCGCGGCGCGGCGAATGCTCGGCTATGCGGCGGAAGACTTGCGCGGCATGGCCATCGGCGACGTATTCGAGGAAGAGGGCGACGAGCAGGCGGGCGCCTTCATGGGGACTTGGCTCGAGGCATTGATCCGCACCGGCGCGCTGAACAAGATCGAAGCCCGTTTCATCGCCCGCGATGGCCGCCGAGTACCCATCCTGTTCTCGCGCACGGCCGTTAGGGACGGCGAGGGACGGATCAGCGACATCATTTGTATCGCGAAGGACATGACCGGCTACGTCCGCGTGGCTGCAGACGAAGACACCGGAGGCGTGAGACCGCGGACCGCGCCCGAAGAGCTGTAAGAGGACCGACGATGACCGACTCCACCCCCCCGGACGTTCCGGCGGACGAAGATACCGCCCTGACCGCGAATGCGCTGAAGGCGATGGCCCACCCGCTGCGTTGGAAGATCCTTTGCTCGCTGGGCGAGAGCGAGCTCTCGGTGGGTGAGATCGTGGACCGTACCGGGACGTCCCAAAGCAATATTTCGCAGCATCTCGAGCAGCTTCGGAACAAGAACATCGTGGTGGCGCGCAAGGAGGCGAACCGCATCTACTATCGGATTCGCAATACCCAGCTGCTGAGCCTGATCGGCATCATGCGCGAGGTCCTGTGCCCGGTGAACCTCGACGACCGCTTTCCCAAGTAGGTTCCGAAACGAAACGCGGGGCCCCGGGGCCCCGCGGTGAGTCGCGCCTCTCGGACCGCGAGCTGATTTAAGCGATGGAAGACCTTAATCAGCGTCTCCCTAGCGTACCGTGCCGCGTGCCCCGACAAACTCCGGATAGGCCTCGATTCCGCACTCGCCGATGTCGACGCCCTCGTACTCCTCTTCTTCGCTGACCCGAATGCCCACGATGAGCTTGATCACCAACCAGGTGATGAACGAGGTGACGAAGACCCAGCCGAGAATCGTTCCCAGCCCGATCGCCTGAATGGCGAACGAGGCCTCGGGATTGGTAATCGGGACCGCCATCAGGCCCCACATGCCGATCACCCCGTGCACCGAGATGGCGCCGACGGGATCGTCGATACGGAGCTTGTCCAGGGTCACGATCGCGAATACCACCAGGATGCCGCCGCAGGCGCCGATGAGGGTTGCGGCGAGCGGTGTTGGTGTCAGTGGCTCCGCCGTGATGGCGACCAAGCCGGCCAGTGCACCGTTCAGCGCCATGGTCAGATCCGCCTTGCCGAACAGCATCCTGGCCGTGATCAAGCCGAGGATGGTACCGCCGGCGGCGGCCATGTTGGTGTTGACGAAGACCGCGGCAACCGAGTTTGCCTCGCCAATGTCGGACAGCTTAAGCTCCGATCCGCCGTTGAAGCCGAACCAGCCGAGCCACAGGATGAAGGTGCCGAGCGTGGCCAACGGCAGGTTGGCGCCGGGAATGGCGTTGATCGTGCCGTCCTTGCCGTACTTGCCCTTTCTCGCGCCCAACAGCAGCACGCCGGCGAGCGCCGCCGAGGCTCCGCATAGATGCACCAGACCGGATCCGGCAAAGTCGTGGAAGCCGAGCTGGTCGAGCCAGCCGCCGCCCCACTTCCAGTAGCCCTGAACGGGATAGATGAAGCCGGTCATCACCACTGCGAACAGCAGGAACGACCACAATTTCATGCGTTCGGCCACCGCGCCGGAGACGATCGACATCGCGGTGGCGACGAACACCACCTGGAAGAAGAAATCGGCCATCTTGGAGTAGTAGGTCTCGCCGTTGCTGGTCAGCACCTCATCGACACTATGATCGCCGCCGAACATGAAGCCCCAGTCGATCACCGGGATGATCCCGTTCCCGCCGGATGGATACATGATCCCGTAGCCCACGATCATGTACATCACGGATGCGACCGCGAATAGGAGGATGTTCTTGGTCAGGATCTCTGCGGTGTTCTTGGCTCGAACGAGACCTGCCTCGAGCATGGCGAAACCGGCGGCCATCCACATGACGAGCGCGCCGCTGATCAGAAAGTAAAAGGTATCCAGCGCGTAGCTGAGCTGCGTTGTCGCGTCCAAAATAGGGCGGCCTCCGGTTGGATACGGCCGCGCGGGCCGGGAGAATCGGGAGGGGAAGGCGGTCGGCGCGAGGGCCGACCGCCGGGGCGGGGCTAGAGGATGTAGCCGCGCTCGTCGTGCAGGGCCAAGTCGAGGCCTTCGGTCTCCTGCTCTTCGGTGACGCGCAGTCCGATCACCAAGTCCACGACCTTGAGGATGATGTAGCTCAGCACCGCGGTGTAGACGATCGTAAAGAGCACGCCCTTGGACTGAACCCAAAGCTGTGATGCGATGGTCATGCCCTCGGCCAGGCCCGCGCCGCCCAGACTGGCGTCCGCGAACAGTCCAGTGAGGATGGCGCCGAGGATGCCGCCCACCGCATGCACGCCGAACACATCCAGCGAGTCGTCATAACCGAGCGCGCGCTTCAGCTTGGTGGACGTGACGAAGCACACAATGCCTGCTGCCGCGCCAATCGCCAGCGCCCCGAGCGGACCGGCGGTGCCGGAAGCCGGGGTGATGGCGACCAGGCCCGCGACGGCTCCGGTTGCGATGCCCAGAACGCTGGGCTTGCCGTGGGAAATCCACTCCATGAACATCCATCCCAGCGCCGCCGTGGCAGTGGCGATCTGAGTCACCAGCATGGCCATGCCGGCGCTCTCGTTGGCGGCGACCGCACTGCCCGCGTTGAAGCCGAACCAGCCGACCCACAGCATGGACGCGCCGATCAGCGTGTAGCCCAGGTTGTTCGGCGGCATGGCGGTCGTCGGATAGCCCTTGCGCTTGCCGAGCACCAGGGCCGCCACCAGACCGGCGACACCCGCATTGATGTGCACCACCGTGCCACCGGCGAAGTCCAGCACGCCCCAGTCCCACATAAGGGCGCCGTCGCCGCTCCAAACCATATGCGCGATCGGGGTATAGACGACCGTGAACCAGATCCCCATGAACCACAGCATGGCGGAGAACTTCATGCGCTCGGCGAAGGCCCCGACGATGAGTGCGGGGGTGATGATGGCGAAGGTCATCTGGAAGGTGGCGAACACCGATTCCGGGATCGACGCCGTCAGGCTCTCGCGAGTAAGACCGGCAAACAGGACCTTGTCGAGGGCACCGACGAAGGTGTTGAGATTGATCGCCTCGGTGGTCATCCCGGTGGTGGAGAATGCCAGGCTGTAGCCGTAGAGGGTCCAGAGCACCGTGATCATTGCGGTGATCGCGAAGCACTGCATCAGCACCGAGAGCACGTTCTTGGAACGCACCAGGCCGCCATAGAAGAGGGCGAGGCCCGGGATGGTCATGAACAACACCAAGGCCGTCGCGGTGAGCATCCACGCCGTATCGCCGGTGTCGAGCGTCGGGGTCTCCTCGGCGAACCCGAGCACGGGCAGCAGGGCCAGCGCACCGGCGAGGAGGGATTTCGAGAGTAGCTTGCTGTCGGATAGTTTCATTTGTTGATCTCCGTATGTGTCGGTCACAGGGCGTCCGAGCCGGTTTCCCCGGTGCGGATGCGGATGACCTGACTCAACTCGAACACGAAGATCTTGCCGTCGCCGATTTTGCCGGTCCGAGCGGCCGCGGAGATGGCCTCGATGACCTTCTCGACCAGGTCGTCGTCGACCGCGATCTCGACCTTGATCTTGGGCAGGAAGTCGACGACGTACTCGGCGCCGCGATAGAGCTCGGTGTGTCCCTTTTGGCGTCCGAATCCCTTCACCTCGATGACCGTGATGCCCGAGACGCCGATATCGGCCAGCGCCTCGCGCACATCATCGAGCTTGAACGGTTTGATGATGGCTGCAACCAGTTTCATAGTTGGAGAACCTCGATTTGGCCGGGACTCCACGCCCCGGCCGGTTGATACGTTGGATGCGTTGCTGCGGAGGATGCGGGCGCGGCTAGAACTCCTTCAGCCAGCCGACCCAGAATTTCGGGTCGTTGTCGTAGCCAAGATCGGAGTTGCCGTCGTTCTGGTCCCAGTTGAAGCTGAAGGTGCCGAAGTCGCCGGCATCCTTGCTGATTGAAGCCCCGTAGTTCCAGTAGCTGGCCGATTCGGTCTGAAGACCGATGACCGTGCCGCTCGTGTCCAAGATCTCGCCGACTTCTATGGCGTCGTGCCGGAAGTCGTAGTAGCCGCCTCTGGCGCTGAAGCTCAGGCCGAAGGGCAGGTCGCCGTACTCGAAGCCGCCGTAGTAGTAGAGGTCGCCGTCGTCGAACAAACCGTCATCGTTCTCGCCGTATACGGTGTAGGCGAGTCCCAGGGTGAACCACTTCCAGGTCGCGCTGCCGCCGAGCTCGGCAAAGTCGGAGTCGCGGCCGTCGGGGTAGGCGTAATAGATGGCCTTCAGGTCATAGCTGAAGTCATCGTTGATGGAGCCGCCGTATCCCAGGTACGCATCCAGCTCGTAGTTCGCAGAGGCCGGGTTCGAGGAGCCGGAGGTAACGCCGATCAGATTCCCGTCCGCGTCGGTGGTGGGTAGGCCGGTGGTGGGATCTACGGGGATGATGACGGCCTGCGATGCACCCTCGTCGTTGAAGTCGACGTTCGATGCCCAGGTCCCGGCGTAGAAGCCGCTGGAATGGGTGAAGTCCAAGCCGCCCTGAACGGCCGCGCCGTCCTGGGTCTGCGTGACGCCGCGCCACATGTAGTTGCTGACGACACCGATGTTGGCGCTGATCGAATAGGGATCTTCGGCCGCCGCGGTGCCGATGCCCAGTGCCAGGGTCAAGGCACCGATGGCGAAGGAGGTCTTGATGATGGGTGCGTTCATGGAGTGTTTTCCTCGTGTGCGGGGCTGTTGATAGAGGACGACGTTCGGGTGCTGCCCGGGGACCGCATGAACGCGCCGACGTGAGACGGCGAATGCACGCACTGTGCCAGCAAGCGGGGATGTACCAAATACACGACGATTCGAAGGAAATGTAGTGACAATGCAACAGGTGCGCGCACCATCATCGTCCCGACGACCGTGGAGCCGGGAACCGAACGCACCATGTTGGTGCGCTCGTGCGAAAAGACGGGACCGGGGACTCCCCCTATAATGGGCGGCCGGTACCGGAGCGCCGGGCAACGATTCGCCCACCCGATCCGGCAACCAGACTTGGCAACAGTAGCGAGGACTCCCGCCATGTTGGACCCGAAACAACTCGACGATCTCGCCCAACGGCTGGCCGGATCGATGCCGATAGGTCTCAAGGTGTTGCAGGAAGACGTCAGCCGCAGCCTGCGCGCCTCGCTCGAGGCTACGCTGGCCCGGCTCGACCTGGTGACCCGCGAGGAATTCGACGTGCAATCCGCCGTCTTGGCCCGCACTCGCGAGAAGCTAACGCGCCTGGAGAGCCAGGTGGCCGATCTCGAGCAGGCACTCGCAAACGCGGACCGGCGCTCGAGCTGAGCCGAGCCTCGGCGACCCACTTGGCCCTCTGCGTCCTGTACAGCCGTGCCCGAGTGGGAATCCTCTCCCCGGCCGTGACCGTGGAGGTGCATCTTTCCGGCGGGCTGCCGACACTTTCCATCGTCGGTTTGCCCGAGATGGCGGTACGGGAGAGCAAGGACCGGGTCCGTGGGGCGCTGCTGAACGGTCGCTATAAATTTCCCGCCGGACGCGTGACCATCAACCTCGCGCCCGCGGATCTGCCGAAGGAGGGCGGGCGCTTCGATCTGCCCATCGCGCTCGGCGTCCTCGGGGCCTCCGGTCAGATCGACTCGTCGCGTCTGGCAAGCCACGAGTTCCTCGGCGAGCTGGCGCTGTCCGGCGACCTGCGTCC
>JBGSTR010000489.1:0-1963 GCA_041736365.1 Chromatiaceae bacterium
CCAGGGTATCGATGGGCACATCGACGTCGGGCAGCGCCGCCTGGGCATCGGTGATGCGTTTGCGTACCTTGGCGTCCTTGCGCTTCCACTTCTCCAGAAAGGCCGGCGGATCGCGCTCGAACGCGTCGCGCAGCTGCACCACTTGAACCCGAGTCGTCAGATCAGTTGGGGTCCGAACCTCCACCGAAAGCCCGAAGCGGTCCAACAATTGCGGCCGCAGCTCCCCTTCCTCCGGGTTGCCGCTGCCGATCAATACGAATCGCGCCGGATGGCGGACGCTCAGACCCTCCCGCTCGACCAGATTCTCGCCGGAGGCGGCCACGTCCAGCAGCGCATCGACCAGGTGGTCTTCCAGCAGATTGACCTCGTCGATATAGAGAAAACCCCGGTGCGCGCGGGCGAGCAGGCCCGGCTCGAATGCCTTCTCACCGCGGGTCAACGCGCGCTCCAAGTCCAGTGCCCCAATCACCCGATCCTCCGTGGCACCGAGCGGCAGATCCACCACGGGTACGGGCACCTGGCGGGACTTGAGCCCTCCGTTGGCGCGCCGATCACGGCATTCGGAGCACAAGACGTCCAAGTCTGCCTCCGGGTCGCAGCCGTAGTGGCAATCGGTCACCGCCCGCATCTTCGGCAGCAGCGCAGCCAGGGCGCGTACCGCCGTCGACTTGCCGGTACCGCGGTCGCCGAACACGAGAACCCCGCCGATGCGTGGATCGACAGCTCCAATCAACAGTGCGAGCTTCATCTCCTCCTGACCGACGATGGCGGAGAACGGAAAGGCGACTGGCATTCTTTGACTCCTGGTAGGGTGGCGGACGAATGATCGGGGGCCTTGCCCTACATGTCACGCACATCTGACATGCATACTGTAAGTCGGGCTGGACGTCAGGGGCAATGCAGCCGGGCTTCCTAGGCCCCGGCGATGGTCATGCATCGAGCCGAAATCGAGCGGGGAATCGAGGCAATGGCGACCGGTCAGCCGCGGCGCCGCGGGGCGCGCCGCGCACGCGAACGAGGCCGCCGGAAACACACGCAAGAATCCGCGCCCGCGGCGTTTTTCAGCGTGTCTGGGTGCCTGCGAGCCATTCCCGTACCGCATCCATGAACGCCGTTGGACACTCCTCCTGGGCGACATGGCCGCACTCCGGCAATATTTTCAGGGAGGCGTCGGGCAGCGCCGTGGCTACCCGCTCGGTGTCGTCCTTCGGGACCAGCTTATCGGCGTCGCCGGTGACGAGAAGCACTGGCTGGGTTACCGCGGCCAGTCGTTCGCCCACGTCGACCGGCGTCGATAGCGAACGATCCAGCAGCTCGCCCCAAGCGAGATCCCAGCTCGCGACCGCGGTGTGGATGCGGGAGAGCTGCTCGCGCTCCGGGGAGATCCGTTCCGGTTGCAGATAGGAGTAGTGGAGCAGGGTCTTGTCACCCAGCTTGCGGGCGATCAGCAGACTAATCCGCCTCATCTGCGGCAGCTCGGCCAACCCGCGGGGCAGGGTGGGTCGCTTGGCAAACACCCAAGGTGCTGCCAGGATCAGCCCCTGAATGCGCTCGGGTCGGGCGAGTGCCGCCTCGAGTGCCAGGGTTCCGCCGGACGAGTTGCCGACCAGGATTGCCCTCGGCACCTCAAGTGCGTCCATCACCGCGAACAGCTGGGCGATGGCGGCCTCCTTGGCGTACGGGTTCTCCCCGCTCCAATCGCCGGCGGTGGGCTTGTCGCTGAGACCGTAGGGCGGCTGGTCGTAGGCGATGGTGCGCCCGAGCGCGCCGAATGGCTCCATCACCGGCCCCCAGGAAAAGGCATTGAGGGTGAATCCGTGAAGCAGGATGAACACCGGGCCTTGTTCCGGACCCGGTGTTTCCAAGTAATGGATATCGAGTCCCGCCGTGCCGGGGAAGGGGATGGTGACAAAGCGGCTCGCCGGTGTCGCCACCGCGCGCGGATCGGCCGAGCCCGCCGCCG
>JBGSTR010000159.1:0-2944 GCA_041736365.1 Chromatiaceae bacterium
GGCGGCGCGGTCGTAACAGGCAAGGCGCTCCTGATCCGAGCCCAGATCGGCGCAGGCGGCGAAGCCGGTCGCGACCCCTGACGCGGCTTGCACTTGAGCGACGAGTGCCACGCCGAGGGCCAACGCGACGAACGGAAACACCGTCCGGCGATGCGGATGACTCGGGACAAACATCATCGATTCTCCATGTGGAGCTAAAAGGATCCGAATACCGTACCGAGTGCGATGACCGCGACCAGCGCGACGATGGCGCCGACGATCGCGACCATCACCATGTCGAGATAGCTTTCCTTGTGGGTCATGCCGCATACGGCCAACAGGGTGACGACCGCGCCGTTGTGCGGCAGGCTGTCGAGCGTGCCGGCA
Organism: Chromatiaceae bacterium; assembly: GCA_041736365.1. Taxonomy (GTDB): domain Bacteria; phylum Pseudomonadota; class Gammaproteobacteria; order Chromatiales; family Chromatiaceae; genus JBGSTR01. Next base: position 367 of record JBGSTR010000159.1, read on the forward strand.
CCGATCACCGCGACTCGATGCATCAGCGCCGGATCGATGCCGAGCTCGCCGGCGAGCTGCATGTAGGTGGACCCCAGGGCCTCCAGCGCGATCGTCAGACCGCCGGATGCCGAGCCCGTGAGTGCGGCGAGCACGTTGGTCGAGACCGCAAGCGAGACCAGCGGTCCGCCTTCAATACCCAACACCCAGTCGCGCACCATGTCGAATGCCGGTAGCGCAGCGACCACGGTCCCGAAGCCGACCAAACTCGCCACGCTCACCACCGGCAGCACCGAGGCATTCAGGCCGGCGTCCACGCTATCGCGCAGCCGGGTCAGGCGCGGCTGATTGAATGCGAGCAGGACCAGAATCGCCACGATTAGGGCCACCATCACCGACCACACGCCACTCACCGCGGCCGCAGAGGTCGGGCCCCAACGATCCTCGGCCAGAAAGCCGAGATCCATACGCGGCAAGATAAAAAAGGTCATGATCAGATTGACCGCTACTACCGTCACCAGGGGCAGGAACGCCACCGGCGCCGAAGGCAGGTCCACGCTGACCTGTCCGTGGTGGATCTCCGCCGGATCGAATTCCCGGGCGACGGTCGCGCGCTCACGCACCAGCAGATCATCGGCCGCTTGGTCCGGGGTCATCGCTTGCTCCGACCCGTAGCCCTCCGAGCGACGGCGAGCCGCGGACTCCGCTCGACCCAGCCACCACAGACCGAAGAGCAGCATGATGGCCGTGGCGATCAAGCCGAGTCCGGGTGCGGCAAAGGGCGTGGTGCCAAAGAAGGGCATGGGGATGGCGTTTTGCACCGCCGGCGTGCCGGGTAGCGCGGACATGGTAAAGGTCGAGGTCCCGAGCGCGATGGCCGCGGGCATCAAGCGGCCGGGGATATTGGCGTCCCGGAACAGGGCCTTGGCCATGGGCACCAGTACGAAGAAGGCGACGAACAGGCTCACGCCGCCGTAGGTGACCAAGCCGCCCGCGACCACCACCGCCAGGATCGCGCGCCGCGCGCCGAGTCGCCCTCCGATGTACTGCGCCACGGTCTGCACCGAGCCGCTGTCCTCCATCAGCTTTCCGAACAGCGCCCCGAGCAGGAAGATTGGAAAAAACTGGGCAATAAACCGCCCGGCCCCCGTCATGAAGGTCTGGGTCCAATGGGCCAACAGCGGCTCGCCCGCCGCGAGCGCGGCGATCAGGGCCGCGCCGGGGGTGAGAATCAAGACGCTCCAGCCCCGATACGCGAGCCATACGAGCAGCCCAAGCCCAAGCAAAATACCCGCGAGTCCCATTACTTAAACCCCGTCCAACAGATAATCCAGCTCCAACGAGCTCCGCCGGCCGAGATCCTCTCCGTGGCGCTCGAGAAACCCGTCAGCGGCGCGCCGCCCCTCGTCGCGCAGCTTGATCAGGAACGCCCATTCGGCGTTGAGCTTCGACGACACACCGAGCTCGACCATCAGATCGCTTGTGATCCGATGCAACCGCATCTCGGCCCATAAGGCCCCCTCGGTATGCCCCGGGTCGGCGACCTGCCGCAGCAGCGCGATCATGCGCAGCTCTTTCAGCAACGGCGAGTTGAACGAGATCTCGTTCAGCCGGTTCTGGATCTCGCGCGCCGTGCGCGGGGTACCGGGACGCTCCACCGGATTGATCTGGACCAGGACGGTGTCGTTGGCGCTGCACTCGCGCACCAGTGGGGTCATGGTCGGGTTGCCCGAATAACCGCCGTCCCAGTACGGCTCGCCGTCGATTTCGACCGCCTTGTACATGGTGGGCAGACAGGCCGAAGCCAGCAGCGCGTCCGGGGTCATATCGACGTTTCGGAAGACCCGCGGCCGGCCCGTGTGCACGTTGGTCGCGGTGACGAACACCGAGATCGGTGATCGCACCAGGCGGGCGAAATCGATCGTTTCGTTCAAGAGGTCCCGCAGCGGATTGAAATCGAGCGGATTGTCGTAGGGTGAGAACAGCCGCGACGCCAAATCCATCGCGATATAGGCCGGAGAATGATCCAGTGTCCAGCGTCCCAGGAGGACGTCGAAGGGTCCGCGCTGCAACGGACTCCAGCGCGCCGCGTCCGAGACCTGCCGCCAGAACCGCTCCAGTGCCGCACGGGCACCCTCGGCACCGCCGTTTGCGAATCCGTCGGCGACCACCACCGCGTTCATGGCGCCGGCGGAGGTGCCGCTGATCCCGTCGATGCTGATCCAGGGCACTTGCAGCAGTCGATCGAGCACTCCCCAGGTGAAGGCCCCATGGGCCCCACCGCCTTGCAATGCAAGGTCTACGGCAAGCACCGGGCGTGGTTCGCCGGAGCCCGGTTCGGACGGGGAAGATGAGCCGGCCATAGAGACTCCATCGCGGTCGGGCAGCGGTGCTCACTGGGGCCGACCGGAATTAAAGAAGAGCGCAAAGCGAGTGGCGTAAGGCGGGATATATTATCATGTCCCCCGGTCAAAAAAAGGCCCGCCCGCCGCGTCGCCACTTGGCTCAGGCGGGCTTGGCGGAACCGGTCGAGACCCGCGCCGCACGGCTCGGCAACGGGGCTCGAGTGGATCGGATCAAGGCCCTCACCTCTAATGAC
>JBGSTR010000540.1:0-4245 GCA_041736365.1 Chromatiaceae bacterium
ACCAGGAACATGGCCGCGGTGCCGACCACGGAGAGCGTCTTCATGAGCCAGGGGGCGGCCGCGAGAATGCGCAACCCGAGCCAACGCTGGAAGCGAGCCCAGCCGCCGTCGCCATCGCGCTGGCTGAGCCACAGGCCCGCATCGTCCAGCTTTACGATGCCGCCCACCAGCCCGTAGACGCCGGCGGTCATGATGATCGCGATGCCCACCAGCACGGTGACCTGGGTGGCGAACGCGGCGCCGGCCACCGTGCCCAGGGTGATGACGATGATCTCGCCGGAGAGTATGAAGTCGGTGCGGATCGCGCCCTGGATCTTGGTCTGCTCCAACGCCTTCATGTCTGCCCCGGGATCGACGAGCGCCGCCGTGAGCTCCTCGTGGTGGTGCTCGCGTTCGGCCTTGGGGTGCAGAAACGGGTGGGAGATCTTCTCGAAGCCCTCGAAGCAAAGGTAGGCGCCACCGAGCATCAGCAGCGGGGTGATTGCCCACGGGGCCACGGCGCTGATCACCAAGGCCGCCGGCACCAGGATGGCCTTGTTCTTGAACGAGCCTCGCGCCACCGCCCATACCACCGGCAGCTCGCGCTCGGCGCGCACACCGGTGACCTGTTGGGCATTGAGCGCGAGGTCGTCCCCGAGCACGCCAGCGGTCTTGCGCGCGGCTACCTTGGTCATGACCGAGACGTCGTCCAGGATGGTGGCGATGTCGTCGATCAGTGCAAGCAGGCTGGCTGAGGCCATAGAGACTCTCCGGATCCGACGGGCGGCGCTAAAGCCGGCCGCGCAGAGTGGTCGACTGTGCCACGGCCTACGCCGACTCGGCGTCGGCGCTGGTTCCGTGGGATTCGGGGCAACAGTCTACTTGGCGGTTTCGCCCATGTCCGTATAGATCGCGACCGGCGTCTTGCCGCTGATTCGCGTCTTGCTGCCGGAGTTGACGACTTCGATATTCGCGTAGTCATCCTTGGGCGGGAAACCGGCGACCTGCAACAGCCGCACGTCCTTGCTGTCCACTACTTGGATGTTCGCGCCTCCCTTGGGGTGCGCGTTGCCGGTGAAGCCGTATAGACGGAGCTCGGAGGAGTCCTTCACCAGCAGGACCCCGGGCGATTGGGTGCCTTTCGGCCACTCGGCGGCCTCCGCCTTGAGGTAGTAGATGGTCACGTCCTTGGCATTGCGAATCTCCGCCTGCGGCCAGGCGGCATCGCGCTCGATATTCAGCCCGTAAAATCGCAGCGGCTCACGCGTGCCGTTCACCAGCAAGTGTGAGTAATCCGGGTGCAGGGTCGATCCGGTCAATCGCCCCCATTCGGACGCGATCGCATACCAGCGCCCGCCGCCCGAGCGGCTGACCAGGTAGGTGTTGTGCGGCGTACCCTTGTCTCGCCCGCGGAACGCGTCCAGGGGTCCGACCATGATGTCGCGAACGATGGAATCCCGTCCGGCCCGCCAGTGGAGCGGCGTGACATTGGGGCTGGTCGTTTCCAGGAGCACGAAGGACAGCGTGGTCTTGGCCTTGGCGTCGTCGACGGTGGTGACCATGGGTGTTCCCGGGCTCGGCTTCCAGCTCGGGTTTTCGCGCAACACGGACGCGGTCTTGCCAACGCCGAGCAGGTTGTTGTTGGCGCCCAGGGTAATGGTGTCGGAGATCAGGTATACGCCCTTGGGCAGCAGCACGGAGCGGTTCGACGCCAACGCCTTCTTGATGGCCGCGGTGTCGTCGGTTTGGTCATCGGGTTTTGCGCCGTAGGCGCTAACGCTGACCACGTCCGAGTCCTCGAACGTCGGGAAGGAACGGCCCCATAGATGCGGCGTGATCAGGGCGTCCGCGGAAGGGGCGTCCGCGGAAGCGGTCTCCGCGAGCACGTACCCTTGCTCGCGTTCCTTGCCGCCGACGAACGAGACGTATCCCTTGCCCGGAAAAACATAGTGCGTGACCCGGGTCCAGCCGCCTTTCGCAGGCAGACCTTCTTTGCGCTTCGCGCTCACGATGGTCTTTGCGCCATTGACATAGACGTTGTCGAGCGTGAGCGCCTTGCCCGGCATATTATCCAACGCCGATTCACCGCTGACTTCGATCACGCCGTCGACCAGCGCAAGCCCCCGGCTGGCCTTGGGCCCACCCGGCAGCAATCGAATGGCCGGGCCATCGGTCTTCTTGCGGATCTGAAACCCGACCAGCGACATCAGGGTGTTGCCCTCCCAGTGGACGGCGGCTTCTTGCTGGTCGAGAAATCGGCACCCGACGAACAGCGGATAGCGCGCGTCCTTCGTCGCGTAGACGCCGAAGCGGCCACCTTGGACGGTGACGTTGTAGACGCCTCCGCCTTGACCCGGTGAATCGTAGACGCCGGCATAGGCGCCGTCCGCAAGTATCTTCATGTCCTCGATGGTCGAGCCCTGGGAACCCGCGTGGCGGATACCGACCGCGCCCGCGTTGCCGGACCCTCGCAGATCCAGCGTCAGGTCCTTCGCCACCTGATTGAATGAGATGCTCGCCTGCTGGTCCTCCGCCTCTTCACTTCCGGCGCGGTCTTTCGCGTAGGGCTCGGCCCAGATCCAGAGCAGCGGCTTCGGTGCCTGAGGGCTGTCGAAGCCCTTGGCCCCCGGGCCCAGTTTGAGCACGGAATCACCCTTGGTGGAGCCGCTCACCACGCACGGCTGACGCCGCTGTAGCTGCCATTTGCCGTCGACGCGGGTCGTCTGCTGAGAGCATTTCAGCGTATCGGAGATCAGGTAGACGCCCGGCGGTATGAATGTGGTCATACCCTTGTCGCGCGCTTCAACCATGGTCGCCTGAATTGCCGCCGTGTCGTCGCTGGCGTCGTTGGGCGTGGCGCCGTGCTCAAGCACGGAGAGCACGCCGATCTCGCGCAGGGCAGAGGCGTCGGCGCTCTTTGTAGCGGCCTTTGCGGTCGGATAGACCGACATCAACAGCGGCAGCAGCAAGACGATCGAGAAGCGGGTCAATGTAGCGTTGGCGGGGTCAAACATCTTGGTCCTCAACCACGAAACAATCGGAGAACGGATCCGCGCGCGGATCCACGGGACTTGGCCGCAACCGTCGGATGGTTGGCGGATGATCGGGGTCAGACTCGAACACCCGGAGAGAAGCTGTAGCTATCGAGAATACTCACATAATTGGCCCGCTCCAGCTCTGCCGGATTCGGAATCGTAAGTGCACTCACCCGGCCCCGGAACTCATCGACCGAGTCAAAACCCTGCTCGCCCATCCAATCGGTAAGGCCCTCGATCATATGAGCGAGATAGGCCGGCCCCTTCGCCAATAGGGCGCTGCATAAGTGCACCACGTCGGCGCCGGCGAGCAGCAGTTTGATGGCGTCTTCCGGTGTATGAACGCCGCCCGTGGCGCCCAGCGAGAGTCCGCTGACGCGCCCGTAGAGGATGGCGATCCAGCGCATCGCCAGCAGCGCCTCGGCGGAGGTGGAGGGGTGCAGGCTCGGTTGCAGGCGCAGACTGTCGATGTTGATGTCCGGCTGATAGAAGCGGTTGAACAGCGCCACGCCGTTGGCACCCGCGGCGCCCAGCCGCGTCACCATGTTGCCGATCGAGCTGAAGGCGGGCGACAGCTTCATGTTGATGGGCAGATGAATCTGGCCCCGAAGATCCATCAACAGGTCCAGGTAGCGCTGCTCGACCTGGTCGCCGGTCTGTCCGATATCGGCGGCGACATAGTAGACATTGAGCTCCAGGGCGTCCGCTCCGGCCTGCTCAAGCTCCTTGGCGTGGGCGATCCAGCCGCTTCTGGTGACGCCGTTGAGGCTGGCGATCACCGGGATGTCCAGCGCCTCCTTGAGCCGGTGAATGTTGTCCAGGTACTGGTCCAGGCCGCTTTCGAAGTCCTGCCAGGCCGGGATGAAGCCGTCGTCCGCCTCCGCGAACCCGATCTCCTGGTGGTGCAGAAAGCGCACCATCGACTCGGATTCGGAGCGCATGGCCTCTTCGAACAAAGACCACATTATTACGGCCGAGGCGCCGTTGTCCTCCAGCTCCTTGGCCATGTCGGTGCTCTTGGTGAGCGGCGAGGCCGAGGGTACGAACGGGTTCTTGATGGTCAAGCCTAGATAGTTGGTTGTCAGGTCCATCGCGTTGTCTCCAGCGTGCTACTGCGATTGATCGAAGGGGTTGGTTCGCCGGTTCCCAAGCGTGCGTGGTACGCGCAACGTCGGGTGCGAGCCGGTGGCCCGCGACGGGCAAGCCCGCGCAAGGCCGCTCGCACCGCGTC
>JBGSTR010000541.1:0-16864 GCA_041736365.1 Chromatiaceae bacterium
GCCGTGGACGCCGAGAGCGCGCAGATACCCCGCGATACGCTCGTCGGGCGGGACCTCGGCGGCCGGATGTGGGGGCGCGGCCGCAAACGGCAGATCGGTGGCGTCTACTCCCGAACCCATTGGTAGCTCCAGGTCTCGCTCAGCACGTCGTCGCCCTGGCGAAGGAAGGCGCGCAAATCGACCGGCTGGTTGCCGTCGGGCGTGAGCTCGAAGAACAGGCGCCAGCCCTTGACGGCTGGGTTGGACTGCACCACCGGGATCGACAGCTCGCCGGAGGAGGCGGTCACCACCGCCTCGACCGGCGTATCCGTGGGGAGGGCCGCCAGGCTCTCGCCTGCGAAATCCAGCACGAACTTGCGTCGGCTGGGGTCCGGAATGTCGTTGCCGCCGGCGCCGATGCGGGTCGAGACCGTGCGCCCGCCGGTTAGACGTCCTTCCGGGTCGGTGGCGAAGCGCAGGCGGTACTCGAAGTCCCACTGCTCCTCGGGCGCGATCTCGCGATCCGGGACCCAGAAGGCGACGATATTGTCGTAGCGCTCGGCGTTGCTCGGAATCTCCACCAGCTCCACGGCGCCGTGTCCCCAGGCCCCGAGCGGCTCGACCAACAGGCTGGGCCGGTTCTGATAGTGGGCCTCGAGGTCTTGGTATTGGTTGTAGTCGCGGTCACGCTGAAACAGGCCGAAGGAACGTGGGTTCTCGACCTGGAAGCGATTGACGCGCAGACCCAGGGGGTTGAGCAGTGGTCGCCAGATGCGCTCGCCGGAGCCGGTCTCGACCAGCAAGCCGTCCGAGTCGTGGACCTCGGGCCGGAAGTTGTCCATGAATCGGTCGGTATTCTCGCCGTGGAAGAACATGCTGGTCAGCGGCGCGATACCGATCTTCTGCACCGTCTTGCGGAAGGTTAGGTGCGCCTTGACGTCCATGATCGTCTGCAGCCCGGGCTTGATCACGAAGCGGTAGGCGCCGGCGACGCTTTCGCTGTCGAGCAGGGCATAGACGGTGATTTCGGTCGCGTCCTTTCCGGGCTTCTCGATCCAGAACTCGCGGAAGATCGGGAACTCCTCGCTACTCGGCAAACCCGTGTCGATCGCCAGGCCGCGCGCGGTGATCCCGTAGTTGAGTCCCTGGCCGACCGCGCGGAAGTAGCTGGCCCCCTGGAACACCACCACCTCGTCGAGCAGGTCGTCGCGGTTGAGCGGGTAGTGCAGCCGGAATCCAGCGAATCCCATGTCGTGCGGGACTTCCGTGGGCAGCTCGTTCTTGCCGTAGTCGAAGAGGTCGTTCATGAACTCGACCGGCACGACCTGACCGTTCTCGATCACGTTGATCGTCACCCGATCCTTATAGAGGAAGCCGCGTGAAAAGAACTGCGCCTGGAACGGCAGCGCCTGATCGCGCCATAGCGATGCCTCCTTGCGGAAACGGATGTCGCGATACTGATCGTAATTCAGATTGGCGAAGAACTCGGGCAGGGCGGGGCGATCCGGCTCGTAGGGCGACTGCGCCAGCTCGTTTGCGCGTCGCACCACGTTGGCGAAGGTGAAGGAGCCGGGAACGCCAAGATCCTCGGTGGCGCCCGGCTGTGCGGTCTCGGCGGAGACAGCAGCCGCACCCGCGAGAGTCAGGCAGGCCAATACAACGCTGAAGATTCTCGGGTTCATGTATTCACTCACGATCGGCGTCTTGACGGATAGGCTAAGGCCGGACCCGGAGGCCCGAGCCGGGTGCCGCCGGGTAGTCGGTGCGGGCGACCATAGGTCCGGGGATCCCCGGGCTCGGCGCCCGGCTGACCGCCCAACGCCGGCGTTTGCGGCGCGTATTGTAGCGGAAATGCCGCGCGATCAGCGCGCCGCATCATCGCAGCGTCGACGCTCAATCGGGGGCATCGCCCAAGGGAAACGCTGATTCAAAGCGTTTCCGTCGGGATCAGGGATGGCCCGACATTTCCAAGCACTTTAAGTGCTTGAAAATGGAGCGTTCCGATAGTCGCGCCTCTCGGAAAGCGAGCTGCTTAAAGCCATGGAAGGCTTTAATCAGCGTCTCCCAAGTCGAACAGCAGCCGGTAAGTGGAGGCATCGAACAGGGCATCGATGCGTGCGATTCGCCCGTTCTGCACGCGCGCCCACTGCGCCACCTCGACCGCCTGCTTCTCCGAGATCTGGATGCGGTAGGTCAGGAAATGACAGACATCCGCGCCGTCCACGAATACCTTGCGCACCTCGATCCCCTGGACGATCCCTCCGGTCAGGGATAGGTACTGAATCAGCTCGTCGGCGGACTCGAATCTCGCGATCGGGCTTGCGTAGGCAAAGCCCGTGTTGGCGAGGAACGTGCGGGCACGGTCGTGATCGCGCTCGCACAGCGCATCGAGGTAGGCGTCGACGACGGATCTAGGATCGGCAGTTTCCATTCGCAGGTCCCGAGCGTCCGGGTTCGCATACTGTACGAGTGGCGCACGTCGCGGGATCGTCCCGCGACATTGGCGCTGATTGCCCCGAGCGCATCCTATCCCGCTGCCGCCGAAGCTGCCAGCCGATCACGCGTGCTTGCCGGGGCACGGCGCGCGAAACCGGCCGAATGCCCCCAAGCTAAGGGGCGGCCTCCTGCAGCGGCGGCGGAAACCAGGTCTTCGCGATCTCGGTGTGCAGCTCGCCGATCGCCAATTGAACCTGGTCGACGAAATCGTGTAGCTGCTGCTGGCTAAGCTGTTTCGGCTCGACGCCCTCGAGTACGCGCTTCACCCGCCCGACCACCCGCAACGCCCCTTCGCCGCGAGGCAGCCGCTCGAGGCTGGTTCGCAGCGAGTCCATACAATGACTGACCGCGCGCGGGAAATCCGGATGCTGGAGGAGAAAGCGCAGCACCGGCTCGCGCTGTACCCGCACCTGCTCGCTGCGGCGATAGGCCTGGTAGCCCGTGATCGACTTGAGCACGCTGACCCACTGAATCGTACGGTAGGGGCTTTGCTCGGTCGGCTCGTCCGGGAGCAGGTTTGCGGAGCTGACGTCGACGATGCGGCTGGTCATGTCCGCGCGTTCGAGGAATCGGCCCAGGTGCAGGAAGTTGTAGCCCTGATCGTGCATCATGGTCCCCGAGAGCATGCCGGTCATGCGTTGCCCGCCCTCGATTACCCCCTTCAAGTATTCGTGACGCCCGCCCTTCGTCATGCCGCTCGACAATTGCTCGCGGGCAAACAGGTAGAGCTCGTTCAATAGCTCCCAGGCCTCGCGCGGCACGAAGTCGCGGATGGTGCGGCAATTTTCGCGCGCTGCACCGAGCGCGGAGAGGATGGACCCGGAGTGACGCTCGTCGCCGAGCAGAAAGCGCACCACGGCGCGCTCGCTGTAGTCCTTGTAGTGCTCCTCGAACAGCGGGTTGGCGCCGGTGATGTCGATCAGCGGCCGCCAGCCGGGGGCGATGCCCCTGGGCAGGTCGAGCAGCAGATTCGCATTGACCGAAACGATACGCGCCGTGTTCTCGGCCCGCTCCACGTACCGTGAGAGCCAATAGATGTTTTCCGCGACCCGCGACAGCATGCTCGAATCCCCCGATAAGTCTGTCTAAACCCGATCGTCGGCGGAGTCCGGGACGATCCAGGTATCCTTGCTCCCGCCGCCCTGGGACGAATTGACCACCAGCGAGCCCTTGCGCATCGCTACCCGGGTCAGTCCGCCCATCGTCACCTGCTGGCGATCCGCGGACAGGATAAAGGGGCGAAGATCCACGTGTCGCGGCTCGACGCGATTGCCGATCACCGTGGGTACCGTCGAGAGCCGCAACGCCGGCTGGGCGATGTAATTGCGCGGATCCTTCTTGATCAGGCCGGCGAACCGATCGCGCTCGGCCTTGGTGGATGCCGGGCCCACCAACATCCCGTAGCCGCCGGATTCGTTGGCGGGTTTGACCACCATCTCCTCCATGTGCTCGAGGGTATAGGCCAGCGCGTCCGGCTCCATGCAGCGGAAGGTCGGGACGTTGGGGATGATCGGCTCGGCGTCGAGGTAGTACTGGATGATCTCCGGCACGAAGGCGTAGACGACCTTGTCGTCGGCAACCCCGGCGCCCGGCGCATTGGCGAGCGCGACATTGCCCTTCATCCAGGCACGCAGCAGGCCCGGCACGCCGAGCGTCGACGCGGGATCAAACGCCTCCGGGTCGAGAAACAGGTCGTCGATGCGCCGGTAGATCACGTCGACCCGCGCCGGACCATCGACCGTGCGCATATAGACACAATCGTCTTCGGCGACGAACAGATCGCGTCCCTCGACCAGCTCGCAACCCATTTGCTGGGCCAGATAGGAGTGCTCGAAGTAGGCGGAGTTGTAGATCCCCGGCGTCAGCACGACCACCTCCGGGTAGTCAGCGGGACGCGGCGACAGGGCGGCCAAGGTGTCGAAGAGCTGCGACGGGTAGTCGTCGACCGGGAGCGGCGCGTAGTGCTCGAACAGCTCCGGAAACACCCGTTTGGTGACCAGCCGGTTCTCAAGCATGTAGGACACGCCCGAAGGCACCCGCAGGTTGTCCTCCAGCACGTAGATGGTGCCCTCCGCATCGCGCACCAGATCCGAGCCGCAGATATGCGCCCAGATCCCCAGCGGCGGGTTCACGCCGACACACTGGGGACGGAAATTCACCGACTTCGCCAACACCTCGGCGGGAAACACCCCGTCCTTGATGATTCGCTGCTCGTGGTAGAGGTCGTCGATGAATAGATTCAGTGCCTGAACGCGCTGCTTGAGTCCGGCCTCGACGCGCTCCCATTCCGACGAGGGGATGATGCGCGGGATGACATCGAACGGCCACGCGCGATCGATGGTGCCGCCTTCCTCGGAGTAGACGGTGAAGGTGATTCCCATCTCCTTGATCGACACGTCCGCGGCGTTCTGGCGGGCGACCAGCTCCTCCGGCCCGAGATCGCGCAGGGAATCAAGCAGACCGGCGAAGGCGCCGCGACCCCGACCCGGTGCGGCGACCAGCTCGTCGTAAAAGTCCTCGCACGGATAGGTGTTCCAGTCGATACTCATTAGCGGTCACCTGTGGGCGCGGCGTGAATTCCGATTGCGCAAGGCGCCTCGGCCATGCGGCGGACACCTTGGGGCCAGAGTATGCTGGATCGCCGGCCGTCGCGTCTATCTTAGCGACCTTCATCAGAGCCCCTTGTGTTGCCATGACTTATTGCCTCGGACTGGCATTGGACGACGGACTGGTGCTGGCGGCGGATTCCCGCACCAACGCCGGCGTGGACTACGTCACCATGTTCAGCAAGCTCCACGTCTTCGCCCCCGCCCCGGATCGGCTCTTCGTGCTGGTGTCCGCGGGCAATCTCGCCACCACTCAGGAGGTGCTGAACCGCATCCGCCGCGACCTCGACCAGCCCCAGTCCGGCCCCGATCTGCTCAGCGCCCGGTACCTGTTCGAGGCGGCGGACTACGTGGGCAGGGTCAGCCTGGGTGTGCAGCGCGACCACGGCCCCGCCCTGCACCAGAGCGGGGTGAGCGCGGAGACCACGCTCATCCTCGGCGGCCAGATCGCCGGTCAGCCGCACGGGCTCTACATGATCTATCCGCAGGGCAATTACTTCGCCGCCTCGCCCGAGACGCCCTACCTGCAGATCGGCGAGAACAAATACGGCAAGCCGGCGCTGGACCGCATCGTCGAGCCCACGCTGTCGCTGGAGGACGGGGCGCGCCTGTGCGTGGTCTCGCTCGACGCAACCGCTCGCTCCAACGTGACCGTGGGCCCGCCCTTCGAGGTCGCAATCTACCCCCGCGACGCCCTGGCGCTTTCGCATCGGCTCAAGCTGAGGGCGGATTCGCCGGCACTACAGGCCCTGTCGCGAAGCTGGAACGAGGGCATCCGCAACGTCTTCCAGGGCCTGCCGCGTTTCGACTGGGAGCAGATGGGGGATACCGTCGGATCTCATCCGACGTAACGGCGCGATGGGGCGCGCTGGCGGCCGGTAACGAAGGATCGTCCGGGGTCGACCACGGCGTGGTTGCGCAACGCGGTGCGCCCAAGCAGCATCCGAAACAGCATGCCCTCGCGGTTGGTGAGCGTCAGCTCGATGGGCCACTCGAGGCCGCCGAGCGCGAGCCGGGTGTCGATCACGAAGCGATCCTCGGCGTGCCCCCCGGAGTCGGTCACCCGGCGTCGGTCGATCACGACCGACTCGCAGTGGGAGACGATATCCATGCGGTGACGCAACGGATGCACGCCGAAACGCACATGCGTCTTCCCGGCTCGGCGGAAGGGGTCGACATAGAAGGCGTGCAGGGTCGAGGTGCGGGCGCCGGTATCGACCTTGGCCTTGATCAGCGGCAGGCCCAGGTCCGGCAGGGTCAACCACTCGCGCCAGCCGAGCAGTAGGGGCTCGGGCTCGCACTCGCCCGTGCGCGCGTCGTCCGCGGGGCTAATCATTACGCCCGCCCGGTAAGCCCTTCAGCGCCTCGCCCACCAGCTCGCGATTACCGGCCCCGGGGCGAAACGCCGCATAGGCATAGCGTTCGATGGGCTCCGCATCGGTCACCTCGAACAGCTCGCCCGCGGCCAGCGCATCCTCCACCACCGGCCGCGGCAGGTAGGCGGCTCCGCCCACTCGGCGCAGCAGATCGAACGCCAGCAGACCCTGGGACAAGCGAATCGTGGCCGGAGCAAGATCCGGATAACGAGTTGAATGCGCCATCATGAACGGGGTCCCCCAGTCGACCAGGATATAGCCGTGCGCGGTCGCCTGTGCCGCATCCAGGTCGGGACGGTCGGCCACCAGGATCAGCTCAACGGCGGCAATCTGCTTGATCTCCAGATCCGGGCTGCGCGGGGGCTCGAACACGAATACCAGATCGAGCTGGTCCGCTGCAATGCGCTGCACCAGGATGTCGGCGGGCAGAAGCTCGATCTGCAGGGCGAGATCGGGGTGCGACACGCGCAGGCCCGCGGCCCAGTCCCGCACGCGGATCGGCCACAGATCGAGCTGGCAGCCGACCGCCAGCGAACGCTCGAAGCGATCGTCGAGGGCCAGCTCGTGACGCGCCCGGTCCCAGCTTCGAACGATGGTCTCGGCGTAGCGCAGCAGACGGTGGCCGGCGGGCGTCAATTGGATATCGTTGCGTCGGCGGTTGAACACATCGACGCCCAGCGTGGTCTCCAACAGTTTGACCCGGGCGCTCACCGCGGACTGGGTCACGCACAGATGCTCGGCGGCCTTACCGAAATGACGCGTGCGCGCAACCTCGATGAACGTTTTTAGCAATGCAATGTCCACGCGTCGGTCCGGTTTGGTTGCGCTACAAAAAAAACCGCCGCCGGGCTATGCTTCGGGCGGCCGTTCAGCGTCTCGATAGCACAGACGCGGAGTAAACCCAAGTTTCTAGGGAGAAGCTGATTGGAAGCCATCCCCGGCTTGAATCAGCTCGAGCTCCCCGGGGCGCGATTGGTGGGGCGCTCCAATTTCATCGGCCGAGCGCCGTCGAGAATGTCGCGCCATCCGCGGCCCGCACCGGAAACGCTGTGATCAGCGTTTCTTTAGTCCTTCAACTAGCTTGTGATCGACCTTCAAGGAGATCCCGCGATGAAGACCGACCGTATTGCGATCTGTACCCTGGCCCTTGCCCTGCTCGCCAGCCCTCTGCCGTTGTTCGCCAGCGCCGAATCCGACTGCAAGACGATGGCTGCGGAAGATGAAGTACCGCCCGAGGACATGGACGATTACATGGCCGAATGCCTGGCCGCGGCGAGCGCCGAAGAAGCCGATGAGCAGGGCTCCGGGGGCGAGCAAGAAGCACCCTCCGGGCGCTAGCCCGTCCTCCGCGGCCGATCACCCGGCGTCGAGGCATCGACGCCGGGTCCCGGGCTGCCTAGAATTCCGGGCAGCAATCCATGTTTTTTCATTATCCCCGGAGTCCAGATGCCCAGGCCGCCGTCCTATCTCGCGCTCGTTGCCCTCCTCGCCGTTTATCCCGCCGCCGCCGAACAGGCAACCGCGAAGATCCTCGCCCCCTGGGAGGCCAACGGGCAGCTGTTCCAAGTCGCCGTCGACAAGCTCCAGTTCATCGGCACCTTCGAGGGAATCATGTACATCGAGCACGGCGAGGGACTACTCGACGCGGCGCTGTTCACCTGCCCGTCGACCCAGATCATCCACGTGCTCTCCAATCAAGTCCAAGGTCACGGCTTCTGCACCATCGAGAGTCCGAACGGAGACTACATCTACGCCGAGTTCACCTGCGACGGCGAGCCCGGCGCCTGCACCGGCAAGTTCACGCTGACCGGGGGCACGGGCAAGCTGACCGGGATCACCGGGGAGAGCGACCTCATCGTGCGCACGGCGCTCAGCGGCACCACGCTGGACGAGCACAGCGGCGGCACCGTATCGGCGGCGAAGGGACTCGCGATCTGGCCGGAAATGCGCTTCGACGTACCCGGCAAGCCGGGCGACATCGCCGGCATGCTCGGCACCGGCATCAACAACGGCCAGGAGTCTGGCAACAACGGCGGAGCACCGGCCGCGCAATCCCCCTTTACGCCCGAATCGATACCGCCGGGGATGGGGGGCGAGTAGCGCCATGCCGAGCCACAACCGCAACCTTTCCATCAAGCTAGAGATTCAACATGTATCGCGGGGCGAGTAGCACTATGCCGAGCCAGAACCGCATCCGCGCTCGCGTCGGCGGGAGAACCTCGGCGCCGCGTTGGTTGCAGGTCGCGGCGGCGTTGTGGCTGGCCGGCGCAATACCGACCGCGTTCGCCGGCAGCGAGATCGTCGGCCACGCCATCCTGCGCGGCGACGGCTCGCTGCTGATCAAGAACGAGGTCATCGATCTCTTCGGCATCTATCTGCCGCCGACCGACTTCCAATGTCGCGATTGGGAAAGTCCGGTGCGCTGCGCGAGCCGCGGCGTGCTGGCCCTAGACTTTAAGGTGAGAGGTTTCATCACCTGCTATCCGCGCTACGAAACCGACGACGGCCGGCTCAAAGCCACCTGCTACGTCGGTCGCACCGGGCTCACCTCCGGCGAAGACCTCGCTGCCTACCTGATCCAGCGCGGCTGGGCGGTCGCGACACCCGATGCCCCATTTGAATACGAGGCGATGGAGAAGATCGCGCGGGTTCGCGGCATGGGCGTCTGGGGCTTCACGGTGGATTCCTATTCCCGGCCGCGCTGGGACTAGCGCTAGGCCCCGAGCGGCGGGGTTCAGTCGCTCGTCTGGTCCTTCGGATCGAACGCCAGCGAGACCGAGTTGATGCAGTAGCGCTCGCGGGTTGGCCGCGGCCCGTCCGGGAATACGTGACCCAGGTGCGCGCCGCATCGGCTGCAATGGACCTCGGTGCGGCGCATGCCGTGGCTGACATCCACCTCGGTGGCAACCGATTCGGTGTTGGCCGGCTCCCGGAAGCTCGGCCAGCCGGTGCCCGAATCGAACTTTGCATCGGAACGAAACAGCTCCGCCCCGCAACAGCCGCAGCGATAGACGCCGTCTTCCTTGAGCCCGTGATAGGCGCCGGTGAAGGCCATCTCCGTTCCTTTCTCGCGGCACACGCGATATTGCTCGGGGGTCAGGGTCGCCCGCCACTCCGCATCGGTCTTCTCGATCTTGTCGCTCATGGAATCCTCGCTGTTGGTTGGCAATGTCCGAATCGGTCCGTTCCGGGTTTGTTGAGGGCGCATCCGCCGCCCCCTATACTGCCTCGTTTACCACCCTGGACCGCTTGTTGTCGGTCGCCTCGGGAGCCAGCGGGAGACCTATGTCCATTCGCTCTTTCCACCCGCCGTCCAGAACGCTAATGGGGCCCGGACCGGCCGATGTCCACCCGCGGGTGCTCGCGGCACTGGCGCGGCCGACCATCGGCCACCTCGATCCGCGCTTCGTCGAGATGATGGATGAGCTCAAGACCCTCTTGCGCTACGCCTTCCGCACCGACAATGCGCTGACCATGCCGATCTCGGCCCCCGGCTCCGCTGGCATGGAGACCTGTTTCGCCAACCTCGTGGAGCCCGGCGATCAGGTTGCGGTCTGCCTCAACGGCGTGTTCGGCGGGCGAATGAAGGAGAACGTGGAGCGCGTCGGGGGCGAGGCGATCATGGTTCAGGGCACCTGGGGTCGCGCCCTCGACCCAAATCAGGTCGAGGACACCCTGAAGGCGCACCCGGACGCGCGCATCCTTGCCTTCGTCCATGCTGAAACCAGCACCGGTGCCTTGTCGGATGCCCGCCTGCTGGCCGAAATCGCGCGCCGACACGACTGCCTGAGCGTGGTCGACGCGGTCACCTCGCTCGGCGGCTGCGAGCTGGAGGTCGATGCCTGGGGACTCGACGCGGTGTACTCCGGATCGCAGAAATGTCTCTCCTGCACCCCGGGCCTGGCCCCGATCACCTTCGGCGAGCGTGCGCTGGAGAAGGTGCGCGCCCGCCAAACCCGGGTACAGAGCTGGTTCATGGACCTCAACCTGATCCTCGGCTACTGGGGTGGCGCGCAGCAGCGCACCTACCATCACACCGCCCCGATCAATGCACTCTACGGCCTACACGAGGCCCTGGTGATGCTCGCGGAGGAGGGAATAGAGCAGGCCTGGGCCCGGCACCGCAAGAACCACTTGGCGCTGCGTGCCGGCCTCGAGACACTCGGCTTGGAGCTCATCGTCCCGGAGGCGGAACGCCTGCCCCAGCTCAACACCGTCGCGGTTCCCGGCGGCATCGACGACGCGGAGCTGCGCCGGGCTTTGCTTGCCCGACACAACCTCGAGATCGGGGCGGGGCTGGGGGCGCTCGCGGGGAAGGTCCTGCGCATCGGATTGATGGGCTACAGCAGCCGCCCGGAGAATATCGTGCTCTGTGTCGACGCCCTCGGCGAGGAGCTCAACCGCCTCGGTCTGGCGGTCGATCGTTCGGCCGCGCTCGCGGCGGTTCGGGAATCCCTGCTCGACTGATCCCGGGCCTTCACGCCAGTTCGGATACGCCCCGCCAGTCCAGATCCAAAGAGCCGCCACAGCCCATGTTGTTACCGAATCGACACCGCGCGTGGGTGCGCATTCTCTTTATGGTCGGCGCGGCGGCGCTGTTCGTATTCGGTTATCAATGGGGCAATCAGTACCAGCTCCGTAATGCAGGGCCGCCGCAGATCAGCGGCGTGTTGATGCGCCCGCCGGGGGCGATCCCCGGCTTTCAGCTGCAAGACCCCATCGGCCGCGGATTTAATCAGGACGACCTTGCCACGGGCTGGACACTGCTCACCTTCGGCGACCTCAGCTCGGCGGACGGTCAACTCGCGATCCAGCGCCTGATCGACGCCTACAACCGGGTTTCCGACCAAGCGGACCTTCACGACGCGCTGCGCCTGGTGCTGGTCACCACCACCGATACGCCCAACTTGGCGCGCGACTTCGCGACCCTGAGCCCCGCACTCTACGTGCTGAACGGCGAGGCGCCGGAGGTCGGGCGGCTGCGGGATGCACTCGGCGTCAACGGGGACGAGGCCCCGCCGGTATTCGTCTTCGGACCGGGGGCCTATCTGCTGGCACTGCTGAGCGCCAAGGCGGATGGTGCATCCAACGCCGCCGACCTGACGGCGATCCACGACCGCGCTTTTTTTTTGCTGCCGAAGCAATCGTGAGCGAGCACCCGCCGCGCTGGACCGATCGCGTATTCGTGGGATTCCAGTATCTGCTGCCTCAGCATCTGCTTTCGGGCCTGATGTACCGGCTGACGCGGGTTGAATGGCTGCCGATCAAGTCGCTGCTGATCGGCGGCTTCTCGCGAATCTACGGCATTCGCCTGGATGAGGCGGTAGTGGGCGACTCCGCCGCGTATCCCAGCTTCAACGCCTTTTTCACCCGCGCGCTGCGTCCCGAGGCGCGTCCGCTGGACCCGGCGCCGGACGCGGTGCTGTCCCCGGTGGACGCCACCATCAGCCAAATCGGCTCCATTACGGACGGGATGCTGATTCAAGCCAAGGGTCATCGGTTCTCCGTGGCGGATCTGCTCGGTGGCCGCGAGGAGGAGAACGCGCGCTTCGACGGTGGTGCCTTCGCGACTCTGTATCTCTCGCCCCGCGACTATCACCGGGTGCACATGCCGCTCGCCGGCACACTCACCGAGATGATCCACATCCCCGGACGGCTGTTCAGCGTCAATCCCGCGACCACCGCGTTGGTGCCGGGATTGTTCGCTCGCAACGAGCGTGTCGTGTCCCTGTTCACCACCGACCGCGGCCCCATGGCCGTGGTGCTGGTCGGAGCGATCTTCGTCGGCAGCATCGAGACCGTGTGGCACGGCGAGGTCACGCCCGCCGAATCGCGTGACGCGCCGCGGCGCTGGGACTATCCGCCGGGTTCGCGCCCACCGCTGAAGCGAGGTGAGGAGATGGGTCGCTTCAACATGGGATCGACCGTGATCCTGCTGTTTCCGCCCGGTGCCGTGCAATGGGACGCCGGGCTTACGCCCGGGCAGCATGTGCGGGTTGGACAACGCATCGGCTCCAAGCCCACGAGCCGACCGGACGCGAGCGCGGCTGCACCGCCCTAGGGCGTCCCGCCGGCATTTTCGAGCACCTTCAGTGCTGGAAAATGGAGCGTTCCGAGAGTCGCGCCTCTCGGAACGCGAAGCCGATCAAGTGTCGGGACGGCACTTGATCGGCGTTTTCTAACCCGAAGTTCCACGCTTCATCATCAAGCAACCAACTGAATCTCCGAGGATACTCGGAAATTTCGGGTGTCAGCGTCTGGCTACAACCGGAGCGCGTCGATCAGGCCGAGCGCGTGGCGCTGCTTGGCGTTGGGCGTGGTGTCGATCTCGAAAGTACCCTCGTCAGGGTCGGCGTTGGTGCGACGGCAGGTGTTGCGAACGATGGTGGCGAGCTCGGTCAATAGGGTGCGGAAGCTGTGGGCGGGGGAGCCGTCGGCAAGCAGCTTGCTGGCCACCTTCTCAAGCGCCGCATCGGAGCGGGTCGCCGGCGCCACCGGATCGCGTTCGCGCAGGCGCTCCCGGTCCTCGTCGGCGAACAGCAGCCCGCGCCAGGCCTCGCTCATGTGCCATTTGACGTAGTAGGCCAGCATGCACAGGAACAGGTGCGCACGCACCCGGTTCTCGCTGTGATGGTGGATCGGGCGGATCTGCAGATCATTGCTCTTGAGGCTGCGAAACGCGCGTTCGACCTCGCTGAGCCCTTTGTAGTGGCGCACCGTATCGGCGCTGGACGCCTGTTCGCTCGGCAGTGAAGTGCGAACGACATAGAGTCCATCGAGGGCGGCCTCCGCGGCCACCTTGTCCTCGTCGATGCGGAAAGAGAAATGCCCCGTGTCGATCTGCAGGACCACGTGCTTGGCCATTTTGTACTTGTTGATGACGCGTCCGACCCGCACGCCAATCTTCTCGGCATCCTTCAACCGCCCCCGGGTGACCATGCGTTTCACCGCCTCGAGCTCCGCGACGGTGGCCCCGAGCAGTGCGCGGCGCTTGCGGGTGCGAAGCTCGGCCAACGGCGGATTGCGGCACACGATCAGCCGCTCGTTCGGATAGTCCTCATGGGCGAGCTCGAAGAGATTGCGCTCGTCGAACAGGTCCAGCTGGATGCAGCCGGCATCGACGAGCTTGCGGATCGCCCCGCTCTTGAGCGCGCTGATCCATTGCACGCCCGAGGTCTCGTTCAGGGTCGCGATCTGCTTCTGGGAGATCATCCCGCGGTCGCCGACCAGGATCACCGACTCCAGCGCAAAATCCTTCTGCAGCTTCTCGATCTGCGGCAGCAAGGTCCGGGGATCGCCGGTGTTGCCCGCGAACACCGAGAGCGATACCGGACAGCCCCGCGCATCGGTGAGCAGCCCGTAGTTCACCTGCAGGGTGCCCTTCTTGCCGTCGCGCGAGTAGCCGCGTTGGGCCAGCCGCTGCTCGATGCCGTCCTGGCGCTCGAGCAGCCAGTCCAGCGCCGCGTACAGCTCATTCTCATCCGCTCCCTCGACGCCGAACGACTCCCCGAGCGTGCTGTGCCCCCAACTGCGCGAGGTGGCCAATTTGCTGCGCGGCCCCAGCACCCGCGCGGCGATCATCGCCAACACCAGATCACGCTCGTGCGAGGGCTTGCGGTCCAACAGCGTCGCGAGACGCAAGCGGCTCATCGCCGCGGTGATGGCCTTCACCGCCCCATGGGGGCGCGAGCGGATGATCTCGAAGGGGCCATCGGCGGGTGCCAGCGCCTCGCCCTTGAGCACGGCACGGATCGCCTCGGCCTGCTGCAGCGACAACGCCGAGAGATTGGCAATGGTGCGCTTGATGATGCGCTTGCCCTCGCGCACCGACTCGCGCAGCAGAATAGCGGGGCGCGAGTTGCGGTTTGGAACGATGTCGATGTACATGGGCGCATGAATAGCACACACGCCATATTTTGCATTGATCTGAATCAATCAATACATGGGTACATTTTCGCCAAAAACGCCAACCCCTCACGGCGGTCGAGATCGCAATTCAGGAACCTACTACTCAACTGAGAGCGGTTCTCAGCTGAACTTCGGTCTAACAGCGAAACGTCCGCAGAAATTCCGCGAATTCCTTGCCGAGCTCGGGATGCAGGAGCCCCAGCTCCACCGTCGCCTCCAGGTAGCCCAGCTTGCTGCCGCAGTCGTAGCGCTTGCCCTCGAAGGGGTAGGCGATGACCGGCTCGTCCTTCAGCAGGTCCGCAATGCCGTCGGTGAGCTGGATCTCGCCGCCGGCACCTCGGCCGGTGCGCTCCAGCTTGGCGAATATTCCGGGCGTGAGCACGTAGCGACCGACCACGGCCAGATTCGAGGGCGCGTCCGCCGGGTTCGGCTTCTCCACGATCGACACCACCCGCAGCTCGCCCTGTGGCCCCGGCTCGACCTGCACGATGCCGTACTTGTTGGTCTCCTCACGCGGGACCTCCTCGACACAGAGCACGCTACAGCCGAAGCGCTCGTAGACGTCCGCCATCTGCGCGACCGCGCCCTTGCCGTCTTCGTTGTGGATCAGATCGTCCGCCAGCAGCACCGCAAACGGCTCGTTGCCCACCACGGACTTGGCGCACAGCACCGCGTGACCCAGACCAAGCGCCTCCGCCTGGCGCACGAAGATGCAGCTCACCGAATCCGGCAGCACGTTCTGCACGAGTTGCAGCAGCTTGTCCTTGCCCGCGTTCTTGAGCTCCGCCTCCAGCTCGTAGGCCTTGTCGAAGTGGTCCTCGATGGAGCGCTTGCTGCGCCCGGTGATGAATACGAGCTGGTCCACTCCGGCGGCCTCCGCCTCTTCCGCCGCATATTGAATCAGTGGCTTGTCGACGATCGGCAGCATCTCCTTCGGGCTGGCCTTGGTGGCGGGCAGGAAACGCGTGCCGAGCCCGGCGACGGGAAAAACTGCCTTGCGAATTGTTGCCATCGTTTCTACTCCTGGGGGATCGGTTCGTTCCGCTCGATGGTGAAGGTCGCGCGCCGGGTGCGGAGAGCCGACTCGCGCAGTTTAAGTTGCCTAGCTTACGGTGGTATTTCTCCAAGCCAACCGGAGGTCGGGCGCCGGCAGGCTAAGAACGCGCTCGCCCGATCACCGGGACACTCGAGTGTCGCAAATCGTACTCATCGGCGCTTGCCGGCACAGTGATCCAAATCAACCGGTTAGCCGGGTGCGGCGACTGCGGCGATCGCGGGATGGACAATCGAGTGCGAAGACGATGTAGGTGCGCCGCCACGGGCTTGTCCGCTGGTTGGTTGTACAGGCCGGCTCGTTCGATGCTCAGGCGATGCGCGGCCCGGTCGGCACCTCGTCGGGGAGGATGCGCTCGGGCTGGACCGCTTGCACCGAGCCCCAGCGTTTGCAGCTCGGGCACTGCCAATGCAGCGTACGCGCGGCAAAGCCGCAATGATCGCACTGGTAGACGGGCTGGCGGGCGAGTAGATGCCGCACCACCTCCAATATCACCCGTTCGCGGTCCGTGCCCGATTCTCGCACCTGCAGATCGAGTAGCCGCTCCAACGCCAGCGGATCGGCGTGGCCGGCGAGGTAGCGGGTCAGCATTGCGGCTGCGGCGTCGGCACCGCGCTCGCGCTCGACGGCATCGCTCAGCGTCAGCATCAGCGGCGGGCTGGAATGCTCCTTGGCGAGGTCCTCCAGCGTCGCGACCAGGGCCTCCGGCCGGACCTTGCCCAGGGCCTGAACCAGCGCCGGCAGGATCTCCGGCACGTATGCCGAGCCGCGCTCCGCGACCCCAAGCAGCTTATCCAGCGCCTCCTCCGTGCGGCCCTCCGCGAGCGCGATCTCAGCCTCCAACATGGCCGCGCGAACGCAACCGGGATCCGCGCCCTCCGCCAAACGCAGCTGGTGTCGAGCCTCGGCCCCGTTTCCGGCCCGGCGCGCCTCCTCGGCGAGCTCGCAGTGGTAGTGCGCTATCTCGCCGTTCAAGGACCGCTCGCTCAGTGGTTGAAGGCGCTCGGACACCTCCAGCGCCTTTACCCAGTCGCGTTCCTGCTGATAGATGTCGCGCAGGCCGAGCAACGCGCGCTTGCGGTGCACGCCCGACTCCGCCAGCTCTTGGAACAACGCCTCCGCGCGATCGAAGAGTCCGGCGCGCATATAGTCCTGGCCCAGCTCGAACAACGCATAGCCGCGCTGCTCGGCATTGAGATTGTCGCGAGCGACGAGGTTTTGATGGATTCGGATCGCCCGTTCGACCTCGCCGCGGCGGCGGAACAGACTGCCCAACGCGAGGTGGGTCTCGACCGTCTCGCCGTCGACCTCGGCCAGCTTGAGGAAGACGTCGATGGCCTTGTCCGGCTGCTCGTCGAGCAGGTAGTTGAGTCCGCGGAAGAACTCGGGGTCGGCACCCGGGGCCGCTTCCCGCCGTGGAGCGCTCCCGCGGCGGGCCAGCCACC
>JBGSTR010000683.1:0-2185 GCA_041736365.1 Chromatiaceae bacterium
CGCCGGCAGTCGCTGACACAGGATGCCCTGGGGCTGGTGCGGCGGGCCTTCGAGCTGGGCGAGCTCGACCTCACCGAGCTGCTGCGCGCCGAGGAGCGTGCTCGCGAGGCGAATCTGGCCTTGGAGCTACGTCGACTAGAGCAAGGCAGGGCTGTTGCCAGGCTCAATCAAGCCTTGGGAGTCGTACCCGAATGATGCTGAGCATACGTACCTCATGGTTGGGCGGAGCGGATTCCGAAGCGCGTGAGACGACACAGGGAACGATTGGGCTCCAGCGCTTGAGCGGTTGGCTCTTGGTCGCGGCCGGTCTCTTTGCCATGTTGGCCGCTGGTGGAGCTCAAGCCGCCGTCGAGTCGAGCTTGATCGCGTTGGACGCGGCGCAACAGCGGGCCTTCGGCATCGAGCTGGTCGCGCCGGAGGCTGCCGGCGAGACGCTGACCCGACGCTATCCGGCCCAAGTCGCGGTGCCGAATCGGCAGATGCGAGTGGTGGCCGCGCCCCAGAACGGCTTGATCCAGAGCCTGCTGGTCGCGGAAGGCGAGCGAGTGACCGCCGATCAGGTGCTCGCCGAGCTTCGCAGCCCCGAGCTGGTCGACCTGCAAAGCCAGTATCTTGAGGCGACGAGCCAGCTTGCGCTGGCCGACAGCGAGCTGGCGCGCGACCGGATGTTGCAGCGCGAGGGCGTGATCGCGGAGCGCAGGTTGATCGAGACACGGGCCAAGCAGCAGGAGCTGACCACGCGAACGGAACAACGCCGCCAGCTTCTGGCCCTGGCGGGGCTGAGCGTAGCGGATATCGATGAGCTGGCCCGCACGCGGCAGCTTTCAAGCACTCTGCGGGTGCATGCGCCGATCCCCGGCGTCGTGCTCGAGCAAATGGTTAGCACCGGCCAGTCGGTGGCGGCGGCCGCGCCAATCTACCGGATCGCCGAGCTAAAGCCTCTGTGGCTGGAGGTCCATGTACCGATCGACCGTCTCGGCGGTCTTCGGGCCGGCGGCCGGGTACAGCTGCCTGCCGAGGGTATCGAAGGAACCATCATCACCATCGGACGCATGGTTCACGAGGCGGACCAGGGGGTTCTGGTCCGTGCCGAGGTCCAGGAGGGCGCCGATCGGCTACGCCCGGGGCAGTTCGTCGAGGTCCAGCTCACGAGTAACGCCGCGGAGAAAGGCTGGCGAGTGCCGCTGGCCGCCGTGGTTCGCGATGGCGGTCAGGCCTATGTATTCGTGGCCCGCGAGGGCGGCTTCGCGGCACTGCCGGTGAGCGTCCTGGCGGAGGAAGAGCGAAGTGTTTTCGTCTCCGGCGAGCTGAGCGACGCGGACCGGGTGGCATCGAGCGGAGTCGTGGCGCTGAAGGCGGCCTGGCTCGGCGCCGCCGCGACCGAGTGACGCCAAACCCGGGCCCAAGGTAATGCTCGCGCGTCTGATCCAATTTTCACTTACTCAGCGGCTGCTCATGCTGCTGGTCATTCTGCTGCTGGTCGGCGGCGGCTGGAGCGCGTTCCGGCAGACGCCCATCGACGCCTTTCCGGACGTCTCAACCACCCAGGTCAAGGTCATCGTCAAGGCCCCCGGCATGACGCCGGAAGAGGTCGAGTCCCGAATCACCAGCCGCATCGAGGTGGAGATGCTCGGCATCCCGCGCCAGACGATGTTGCGCTCGATCGCCAAGTACGCGCTGACCGACATTACCGTGGACTTCGCCGAGGGCACCGACATCTACTGGGCCCGTCAACAGGTCTCCGAACGCCTCAATGCCATCTGGGCGGATCTGCCGGCCGGCATCGGGGGCGGGATCGCGCCGATGACCACGCCGCTGGGCGAGATGTTCATGTTCAGTATCGAGGGCGGGGGCCTGTCCTTGGCCGAACGCCGCGACTTGCTCGACTGGACCATTCGCCCGGCACTGCGCTCGGTGCCCGGGGTCGCCGACGTCAATTCGCTCGGCGGCCTGGTCACGACCTTCGAGGTGGTACCGGACAATGGTCGTATGGCCGCGCACGGGATTCGGCTCGGCGAGCTCGCCGACGCCATTCGCGCCAACAACGGCAACGACGGCGCGGGCCGCCTGGACGAGGGTGAGGAGGCCCTACTGGTGCGCAGCGAGGGGGCGATCCGCAATCTCGACGACTTGGCCGCGATCGTCGTCGGCGGCAGCTCCGGGCAGCCGGTGCGCGTGGGCGACA
>JBGSTR010000684.1:0-4491 GCA_041736365.1 Chromatiaceae bacterium
CTCACCGGCGAGGCCGGCCGCCCGGAGCAGCGCGTGCCCATGACCCGGTTGCGCGCACGCGTCGCCGAGCGTCTCGTTCAGGCGCAACAATCGGCCGCACTGTTGACCACCTTCAACGAGGTCAACCTAAAGGCGGTAATGGACTTGCGGAATCGCTACAAGGACCAATTCGAGAAAACCCACGGAGTGCGCCTGGGCTTCATGTCGTTCTTCGTCAAGGCGGCGGTCGAGGCCTTGCAGCGCTTCCCCGTGGTAAACGCCTCGGTCGACGCAAGCGACATCATCTACCATGGCTACTACGACATCGGCATCGCGGTGAGCTCCCCACGGGGGCTGGTGGTCCCGATCCTGCGCAACTGCGACCAGCTCAGCATGGCCGACGTCGAGCAGGGAATCGTCGAGTTCGGTCGCAAGTCGAAGGACGGCTCCTTGAGCTACGAGGACCTCACCGGCGGAACCTTCTCCATCACCAACGGCGGCATATTCGGCTCGTTGGTCTCGACACCGATCCTCAATCCGCCCCAGAGTGCGATCCTCGGCATGCACAAGATCCAGGAGCGACCGATGGTTGAGAACGGGCAGATCATCATCGCGCCCATGATGTACCTCGCCCTGACCTACGATCACCGCATCGTCGACGGACGCGAAGCGGTGCAGTTCCTGGTCGCCATCAAGGAGACGCTCGAAGATCCGGCGCGCCTGCTACTCCGGCTGTAGCCCGATTCCGCAACGCAAGCCGCGACGTCCAGCGACGCGGCCTGCCAATTGGGCGCGCAATTTCCAGCACTTCCCCCGGGGATTCCGCCAAGAACGCGTGGTTGAATGTCGATCGCGCGGCGATACCTGATTGATCGAACACCGAACCGCCCCGACACCACAGGAGAACGAGAATGATGAAAATGAAACTGCTTGCGCCCGTCGCGCTGCTGATCCTGCCCCTGGCCGCCGGTGCGGCGCAGGCGGATGAGCGCTACGAGAAACAGAAGGTCGTCTATCACGTCAACACCGACGACGCCAGCACCCAGGCTTCCGCACTCGGCAACGTCCAGAATCAGATCAATGCGGTGGGCAAGGACAACATCGAGGTCAAGGTCGTCATGCACGGAGACGGCATCTCGTTGTTGCTTGAGCCCGATGGACTCGAAGGCACCAAGATGAAGCATGCGAATGCCACGCCCGAGATCCAGGCAAAGATCTCCGGCTTGAAGGATCAGGGGGTGAAATTCGAGGTCTGTGCGAATACGCTCAAGGGCCGCGAGGTCCCCGTTGACGCCCTGTACGACGTCGACCAGGCGGATATCGTCCCAAGCGGTGTCGCGGAGCTGTCGCGACTGCAGCAGATGGGGTTCACCTACATCAAGCCTTGAGTAATCTCGGGCGTTCGTGATTACGAATGCGGGCCGGTTCGTATAGCGAGCGGTAAAGAGCAGACCTAGGGACCAGGTCTGACGGCACACCCCATGCCGTCCATCGGGACTCGACCAGACGACCGGCGCCGGACCCTTTGGGGAGACGCTGATCAAATGCCTTCCAGGCATTTGATCCGCTCGCGGTCCGAGAGGCGCGACTCTTGTACGGCCCGGACGGGAAACGCTTCAAATCAGCGTTTCCCTAGGGCAAGGCGTCGAGCTGCTCGCCTTCCTTCTTCACCGGCATCAGATCCGCGCGGCTGATCCCGAGCAGGACGGCGGCGCTGCTCGCCACATAGATCGACGAGTAGGTCCCCGTGGCGATACCAACGACCAAGGCCAGGGCGAAGCCATGAATCACCGGCCCGCCAAAGAAATAGAGCGCGAGCACCACGACCAAGGTTGTACCGGAGGTAATGATGGTTCTCGACATGGTCTCGTTGATGGAGAGGTTGACCACATCGAGGACGGTGCCCTTGCGCACCTTGCGGAAGTTCTCGCGGATGCGGTCGAAGATCACGACCGTGTCGTTCAGCGAGTAGCCGATGACGGCCAGCACCGCGGCCAGCACCGTGAGGTCGAATTCGATCTGAAACAGCGAGAAGACGGCTACGGTGACGACCACGTCGTGGATGGTGGCGATGATGGCCCCCACGCCGAATCGCCACTCGAAGCGCATAGCCACGTAGATCAGGATACCGATCAACGAGTATAGAATCGCGAGCCCACCCTTCTCGGTAAGCTCCTTCCCCACCTGGGGACCCACGAACTCGACCCTTCGCAGCTCGACCCCCTCGCCGCCGACGCCCGCACTCAATGCGGCGAATACCTGGTTGCTGAGGGTCGCGCTATCCGCTTCTTCCTGGGGCGGCAGTCGGATGATGACGTCGCGCGAGGTGCCGAAATTTTGAATCGACCCGGATGGGAAGCCGCCGGCGTCCAATGCGGAGCGCACGCTGGAGAGCTCTACGGGCTCCTTGTAGCCGACCTCCACCACCGTGCCGCCGGTAAAGTCGAGCCCGAAATTCAGCCCCTGGATGAATAAGGACGCAATCCCCAGGACGTTTACCACCGTGGACAGCACCAGGGCCGGCCAACGGATGCGCATGAAGTCGATATGGGTGAGCTTGAACAGTTCCATGGATCGGGTCCTCGTCAGATCGGCAGGGTTTTCAGCCGGCGACCGCCGAATACTAGATTGACGATCGCGCGGCTGCCGACGATGGCCGTGAACATCGAGGTGACGATGCCGATGAACAGGGTCACGGCGAAGCCCTTGACCGGCCCCGTCCCGAAGCTGAACAGCACCACCGCGGCGATCAACGTGGTTACGTTGGCATCGACGATGGTCGACAGCGCCTTCTCATAGCCGGCTTGGATGCTCGCTTGGGGCGAGCTGCCGTTGCGCAGCTCCTCGCGGATACGCTCGTAGATCAAGACGTTGGCATCCACCGCCATGCCCACCGTCAGCACGATGCCGGCGATGCCGGGAAGCGTCAGAGTCGCCTGCAAGAGCGACAGCACCGCGACGATCAAGATCAGATTCGCCACCAGCACCACGTCGGCGATGATGCCAAAAACCCGATAGTAGAAGGCCATGAAGACCACGACCAGGGCCATGCCGATGATGACGGAACGCACCCCCTGATCGATGTTGTCCTGACCCAGGCTAGGCCCGATGGTGCGCTCCTCGACAATCTGGATCGGGGCGGCCAGCGCGCCGGCGCGCAGCAGCAAGGCCAAATTGTGGGCCTCTTCGCTGCTGTCGAGGCCGGTGGTCTGGAAGCGCCGTCCGAAGGGCTCGCGAATGGTCGCGACGCTGATCACCTCTTCGACCTTGTCCGTGCGCTTGACCGCTTCGCCGTTGACCATGTCGGTGGTGGTCCGATTCTCGATGAACACCACCGCCATCGGTTTGCTTACGTTCTCGGTGGTCACGTCGCGCATGCGCCGAGCGCCCTGACCATCGAGATTGACGATAACGGCGGGGCTCCCGGACTGGTTGTCGAACCCGGCCGCGGCGTCTGTAATCTGGTCGCCGGTGACGATCACCCGCCGGTTCAGCAGGATGGGCGAGCCGTTGCGCTCGCGGTACAGCCGGCTGCCGACCGGTACGCGTCCCGCCTCGGCATCGGACACGCTGTGCTCGGTGTCCACAAGACGATACTCGAGCGTCGCCGTTGCCCCCAGGATCTCCTTCAGACGTCCCGCGTCCTGCGCGCCCGGCAGCTGCACCACGATCCGACGATCCCCTTGACGGGCAATATTCGGCTCGGCGACACCCAGTGCGTTGACCCGGTTGCGCAGCGTGGTCACGTTCTGCTGCAGCGCGAAATCCTTGATCTGTTTCTGATCGGCCGACGAAAGGCCCGCGGTGATGAGATAGTCGCTACCCGACTCGCCGGTTTCCAAGATCAGGTCCCGGAACTCGTTGCCGATCGCCTTCTCGCCCGCATCGCGCGACTCGGCGTCCGCGAATTTTACAATCACGTGGTCGCCATCGCGTACCACCGTCAGATAGCGAATCTTGGCGTCGCGCAGGACCGTGCGGATGTCCCCGACGTAACGCTCGACCGCTTGGTTCAGCGCCGCCTCCATATCCACGTCGATCAGCACATGGATACCGCCCCGCAGATCGAGGCCCAGCGACATCGGGCTTAGTCCCAGGGCGCGCACCCAACCGGGCAGATCGGCCGACTGGGTCAGCGCACTGAGGTAACGGTCCGAAAGTGTGGACTCGATTGCCTCCTGGGCGCGCAGCTGCTCGCCGGGGGTGCGCAGGCGCAGCAGCAGCTTGCCGTTCTCCAGGGTGTCGATGCGCTTCAGCGGAACGCCGGCGTTTTCGAGCGCCGCCTTGATCTCGTCCGCGCTGGTCGCGGTAATTTGCGCGCCGCGCGCCGCCGAAATCTCGATCGAGGGATCCTGGGAAAACAGGTTCGGTACGGCGAGCAACAGGCCGCCCAGGATCACGCCCAGGATCAGTAGATTCTTCCACAGTGGATATCGGTTCATCGCAGCTCCAATCGCTTGAGCACCAGGCGGCACACCACCGGCGCCGAGAAGCACTGCCCGCCGCGCCGGC
>JBGSTR010000764.1:0-3957 GCA_041736365.1 Chromatiaceae bacterium
GGCGAGCGTTCGCGTCAGTGGCTGCGCGCCCTGGCCTACGGCTGGATGCAGGGGCACCTACAGGAGCGGGGTTTCGGGCTGAGCACGGAGCTCGCGCAGACCGGTGAGCCGGCCTTGGCAAGGGACCTGACCGGGATCATGGCGTGGTACCTGGAACCGGCGCGGATCGGTTGGCTGGAGAGCCGCTATCTGGCGGCGCGGCGTCGTGGCGAGGACGTGCAGCCGCCACGGCAGGAGGAGCTGGTACGGCTGTTTGAGTCGCGTGCGACGCGCGCCGCGGTGCGCGGCAGGGAGATCACCAGCCTGCTTCACCGCTGGCTGATCCACAACGGGTAGCGGCGTCGCGCCGCCAGCAAGGGGGGATTTTCGATGGCCATCAACAAGCCGCAGCAGTATCTACTCGCCTACGATATCTCCGACCCGCGGCGGCTGATCCAGGTGCACCGCACTTGCCGGCAGTGGGGCGTGCCGCTCCAGTACTCGGTGTTCTTGATACCGCTCACGCCCGCGACCATCGGCGACCTGGTGGAGGAGCTTCGGGACCTCATCGATGAGCGCGCGGACGACGTTCGCGTCTATCCGCTGCCATCGCGGATCGAGGTGGCCCAATACGGGCGCCAGGGACTGCCGGATGGCGTTGCGCTCGTCGGAGGAAGGTTGCAAGCATCCCGGCGACCCCGGCGCTCCCGACGACACCTAGCGTGATCTTGACCCGCGTCGGCTGGTAGCCAGCCGGGCGCGTTTCGGTCAGGATGGCGGTGCATTACGGACCTGCGAAGATTTCAGCATGCAGCCTGACCCGAACATCCAATCGGCTCCGCGACCGGTCTTACTTGACGAGCCGATCCGCGCTTCCTTGTCCGACCTCGCTCGTCGCTACCACTGGCGTCTGCTGGTGCTGTTCGGCTCCGCGGCACGCGGCGAGCCGGCCCGCGATCTTGACCTCGCGGTGCTCCCGGAGGCGGTGCCGCCGCTGCTCGGCCAGGGGGCGTGGCTTGCTGCCCTGGAGCATCTGCTCGCACCCTGGCCGGTGGATCTGCTGGTGTTGGGGGAGGCCACCTCGCCCGTGACGCGGTTCGAGGTCTTCCGCCGCGGCGGCTGTATCTACGAATCGGAGCCCGGGCTGTTCGGTCGCGAGCAGGACCGCGCCTTCTTTCTGTACGCCGACAGCGAGCCGATCCGCCGCCAGATGCGCGAGGTGCTTTATGCCGATCCTCAGCCGTGAGGTGATGGACCGCAAGCTTGCCGCCCAGCGCCGTTTCCTGGCTGATCTGGGAACCTATGCCCGGCTGGACGGCGAGGGCCGGCGCCGCGAGCACTACGCCATAGAACGGCTGCTGCAACTCCTGTGCGAGGCGGCGGCGGACATCGGGCTACAACTTCTCAAGGCTCGCGGCGAGGCACTTCCCGGCAGCTACCGCGAGGTATTTACCGCGCTCACCGATGGCGACGGGCTGCCGCCCGATCTGCGCGACCAATTGATCGCGGCCTGCGGCATGCGCAATGTGCTTAAGCATCTATACGACACGATCGACCTGGATCGGGTAATCGCCGCGGTGGATCCGGCCCTCACCCTGTACGGGGAGTTTGGCACCCGGGCAGCGGCCCGAATCTCGGCGCAGATGGACGTACCGCGCAGCGCCGACGGGCTGTGACGAAGGGCGCTCGCGCGGGGGGCCGAGCTCGAACCGAGATCCACCGGCGCCCTGTGCGGCGCTGGACCCGTCAACCCCACAGGCTCGCCAAGGGGAGCTCGAAGGCATCGAAGGGCGGCTGTCGGACGGCATCGTCCTCTTTCAGGGTGTCTAGCAGCAGCCAATGGCAATTCGCGTGCAATTGGTAGATCTCCAGGGTGCGGGCGTCCGGGTCCACCAGCCACAAGTAAGGAACACCTTCGCGGGCGTAGATCGGCATCTTGATCGCGCGATCCGTGCGGGCGGTCGATGGGGAGAGGATCGCGCAGACCCAGTCGGGAGCGACCTCGAACCATGCGGTCTCGGGGAGCGTCGGCAGGCGCTCGCGCCGCCAGCCGGCCAAGTCGGGTACGAGCAGGTCGTCGGCGAGGTGCACCTCGGGCTCGTCCATGATCCACCAGCCGCCCGGTCCATCGGCGCCCCAATCGAAAGACCCTCCGAGGTGACCGCCCAAGGCAGAGTAGGCGCGGGCATGGCGCGGAGCGGGACGCGGGTGGGTGTGCAGCTCGCCGAGCAGGATCTCGCCGACCATGTGCTCGGGGAGTGCGAGTAGATCCTCATAACGCGCGTCGCGCCGGGCCGGCTCGGACATTTTCGGGGTCCTCGCGAGTGAATTGCCGGGATTGTAACCGCGTCGGTGAGGGTCGACTCCGCGATTGACGCGGACGAGCGTGGACTTGCTGGAATGGGTTCCGGGAACCGGCGGGATTCGATCGGCCGCTAAATCCTGCTTCTACGGGCGGTTCGCGCCGCTTGTCCGGAGTCAGCTCTCGCTTAGCTCAAGGCGTCGCTCAATTCGCTGAATGCGCTCGGCGAGCTTGTCCAACGTCAGTGGTTGCCGGGCATCGGTCTCGTCGCCAAATGGACCTCCCGTTTGACGAGACTCATGCTCCCTTCGAGGCTCGTCATGCGGTGCTTGATCTCTGTTACATCCTCCGCGATCTCGTCAACGCGGCCGCGGATGTGTCGCAAGTGCTCAATTACCAAGCTATCGATCTTGGACATTCTCGGCTCCCCGTTGCAATCTTCAGACGCGTCTCGACCTTGTCGCGCACGCGTGCTGCGGCGCGGGCGGTAGTTGGAAGAGGTTGATGCCCGTCTACCGCTTCGTCAAGTGGGTCAAGGGAACGAATGGATCTTTTGTCGACAGCAGCGAGCTGCACTGGATGCCGCCATTCGACGTCGGGCGGCCAAGTCCGGCAATCCCTGCCGGAATGACGGCATGAATGGGAGGTGGTCGCGAGCGAACCCGGAACGGCGTGGAATCCCGGCTGCAGCTACCCCAAGTGCGGCTCTTGCGATCGCAGAAAGCACGGCGACGAACATGAGAAGGGCTGGCAAAGCTGTAGGAGAGCGTTTCGCAGCCTGGACCCGGGCACACGGGGTCCGTCTGGGCGTGAATGTCCCCTCCGACGTTAACCCCCGCCTAAGCCGCCGGCTGCACCGGATCGAAGGTGCCGCCGTCGAAGAAGCGGTCGGCGCCCATGGCGAGCGGTTGGGTGGCGTCGGTGAGCATCCAGCCGCGATCGTGGATGCCTTCGGGCTTGCGGTCGACGCTCGGCACCGCGAGGCCCAAGGCCCCGGCGGCGTCGCGATAGAGGTCCGGGCGGTAGACCCGGGCGGCCTTGGCGAGTATGTCCACCGGCGGCTCGATCTGACCCCAACGCATCATCTGGCTGATGAACCATTCGGCGTGTGAGCGCCACGGGAAGTTGGCGGCGAAGCGGTAGAAGACGTTGAAGTCCGGCATCGGCACCGGGTCCTCGTCCGGGCCGTAGCGGAAGGTCCCGGTCATGGACATCCCGATCAGCTCCTTGGGTGCGTTGACGTAGGCGGGGCGGGAGAGAATCTCCACCACCTGCGGGCGGTTTTCATGGGCATCCAGCCAGCGCGCCGCCTGCAGCAGGGCCATGAGCACGGCGCGATGGGTGTTGGGATGGTGGTCCGCCCAGTCCTGGTTGACCCCGAACACCTTCTCCGGTCCGTTGTTCCACAGCTCGTAGCTGGTGATCAGCACGCGACCCAAACCCTCGGCCACGGCCGCCTGGTTCCAGGGCTCGCCGACGCAGAAGCCGTCGATGTGGCCGGCCTTGAGCTGGTTGACCATCTGCGGCGGCGGAACCACCAGCATGCTCACGTCGCGGTCGGGATCGATGCCCGCCGCGGCCATCCAATATCGCAGCTGATAGGCATGGGTGGACACGGGGAAGACCACCGCGAAGTTGAGCGGTTCCGCGCCGCGCGCGGCGCGTTCCTCGATCAC